>NZ_JAPPRB010000001.1:0-247575 GCF_026672405.1 Curtobacterium sp. SL109 | reverse complement strand
GCAGAGGACACTGCTGCGTCCGCGGGTGCGAGCGGGATGTTCCTCGGCGGCGTGGCTGCGGTGATCGGGCTCGCGATGGCACTGCGACGGTTCCCGGATGCGCCGGCGCCTCGGCCGGTGCCGACCTCAGTCGACCAGGCCGGCCTGGAACGCGAACGCCACGAGCTGGGCCCGGTCGCGGGCATCGACCTTCGCCATGGCCCGGTTCACGTGGGTCTTGACCGTAAGCGGTGAGAGGAATAGCTCGGCGCTGATGGCGTCGATGCCCTGACCTCGGCTGACCATCACCACGACGTCGCGCTCGCGAGCGGTGAGGGCCTCGAAGCGCCGGGTCATCTCCGGGTCGACGGAGGACGCCGGCGTGCGGGCGACTTGTCCGATGAGCGCCGCTGCGGCCGCCGCGGACAGCGCCCCTCCGCCCGCTGCCACCTCCTCGATCGCCGCGACGAGTTCTGCGGGTCCCGCGGCCTTGCTGAGGAACCCGTTCGCCCCGGCACGCAGCGCCGCGAAGACGAGTTCGTCCTGGTCGAAGGTCGTCAGCATGACGATGCGCACCCGCTGAGCGGTGCGTTCCGCGCGGATCCGTCGGGTCGCCTCCACCCCGTCGATGCCCGGCATCCTGATGTCCATAATGATGACGTCCGCCGGGACCGACAACGCCGTCTGCACCGCGGCGAGCCCGTCCCCGGCCTCGCCGACGACCTCGATGCCGTCCTGGCGGTCGAGGATCGCACGGAGCCCCAGTCGGATCATGTCCTGGTCGTCGACCAGGATCACTCGTGTGGTCATCGTGCTCCGTTCGCGGTGGGCAGGTGGACGCGGACGACGAACAGCACGCCGTCCGCCGCGGCCTGGACGGTCCCTCCGGCGGCGGCGACGCGTTCGCGCATGCCGACCAGACCGAGCCCACCGGTCCTGCCCGTGCCGAGGTCGTCCGCCGGGGCCCGCCGGCGGGGGTTGCGGACCTCGAGCACCAGGTCGTCACCGGCGCGGGCGAGGGTGACGGTCGTCCGGCCCTCGCCGTGCCGGTGGGCGTTGGTGAGCGACTCCTGCAACACGCGGTAGACCGTCACACCGATCGGCACGGAGACCGGGCCGATTTCGTCCAGTCGGGCATCAACGTCGAGGCCGATCCGTTCGTACGACGCGATGAGTCCGCGGAGCTGCTCGATGCCGGGGGCCGGAGCCGTCGGGTCGTCGAGGTCGGCGCCGCTGCTCGACGCCGAGCGGAGCACCGTCAGGACGTGCTGCGTCTCCGTCAGGACGTTCCGCACGCCGTCCCGGGCGGCGTCCAGCGCACGCCGGGCCTCGTCGGCCCCGGCGGGCAGGGTGACCTCGGCGACCCCGAGCTGCATGCTGACCACCGCGATCTCGTGCCCGATGACGTCGTGCAGGTCCCGCGCGATCCGGACGCGTTCCTCGGCCACGCGGCGTTCGGCCTCGAGTTCGCGGGTCGCGATCGCGTCGGCTGCGCGTTGCTCCAATGAAGCGCGGTACTGGTGCTGCACGCGGAGCCCCGAGCCGATCGCGACGCCGGCAACGACGGAGATGAGGGCGCCGAGCGCGGTGGGTACTGCTCCGCCGGCCCCGGGTGCGAGAAGTGTTCCGATTACGACCCCGGGTGCGACGATGCCCGCTCCGCGGACCGGATGGCCCTCGCGTGACGAGACCGCGAACAGCAGCAGGACGGCGCAGCTCCACGCCACGATCGGTTGCCAGCCGGACAGCCCGCCGAGGACGGGTGCGACCGCTGCCAGCGCGAGTGCCGCCCACGGGGTCCAGGGCGCCATGACGGCGGCGAGTACGGTGGCCGCGACCGCGACTGCCGGTCCGGGGCCTGCGCCCGACGTCACCACCCGGCCCGTCTCGATCGCGCACGCGAGCAGGACGACGGCAGCCGTGCCGCGGAACACCCAGCGGTCGTCCGGACGCCACGAATCCCAGATCGCCCGCAGTCGCCGCATGCACTCATCCTGTCGTGCGCGTCAGCGGCCCGGCTACTGCGAACGCAGTAGTCGGGGGTACCACCGATCGCGGATCTGCCCGCGGCCCGTCCCCGGGACGATCGACACCAGGCCGGAACGATCCGGCACCGACCGGAGGAACCGCCATGACACTGGCCACGACGAACACCGCCCCCACGTCCTACGACTACTGCACGGTCGAGGTCCCACGGGGCAAGAACGCCCTGTACGCGGACACCTACCGCAACTTCGGCTGGACGCCCGACGGCTCGGACCGGACGGGCGGACCGACCCGCCGGCGCATCCTCGGCCTCCGCCGCGACCGTGCCGTCCGCTCCGTCGAACTGAACGAACTCCAGCAGAACGCCGTGATCGCCCTGGCCACGATCGACACCCTCGAACGCTCCCGCACGACCGCGGCGTCGGTGGTCGCGTATGCCCTCGGTGCGATCGGCAGCGTCCTGCTGGCCGCTTCGGTGTTCGCCATGCAGGACACCGTGGCCGTCCCCGACCTACTCGGCGGGCTCGACCCGGTCACGGTCTTCCTCGTCGGAGCCGGCGGCCTAGTCAACTGGGCGATCGCTCCGGTAGCCTTCCAGCTCGTCCGCGCGGCGCGCACCAAGCGGATCCGTCCGGCCGTCGACCGCCAGTTCGACGTCGTCTACGGCGCGTGCGAGGCAGCCAGTCGCCGCCGGACCGCCTGAGCGCGGCCCGAGCCCGATGACGAACACCATCGACCGAGCCGGCGCTGTCCTGAACGCGCCGGTCCCCCGCCACCTCGAGACCCGGGTGCTGTACGCACCGACCGCGTTCGTGCCGCTCCACCGGCACACCCTGGAGCAGTTCGGCTGGACGGTGACCGTGCAGGGCGGACGGCTCGGCACGACGTCCCTGCTGCTCCAGCGTCTGCGCACCCGGCCAGACCCGGCACGACCGATCCTCGAGCGTCGTGCCGAGCGCGCGCTGGCCCGGATCGCCGCCCTCGAGCAGCAGCCCGCACGGCTCGCCGGTGTCGTCGCCATCGCCGGTTCCGCGGTAGCCGTGCTGGCGGTCGCGCTCGGCGGTCTGCTCGCCCTCAGCGGAGATCCGACGCTCGTGCCGGTCCTCGTCGGTGCCGGCGTGTGGATCGCCGCCGTGGCCGCTGCGCCCGGCATCCGGTCGTGGCGCACCGAGCGGAACCAGGCCGCACTCAGCCGGGAGTACGCCGCGATCGACGCGTGCACGCACCCGGCCGCCGGGTCGTGACGGCGGCGGAGCCCCGCTCACAGCGCACACACGACGGCCCGGTGGGATCCCCCACCGGGCCGTCGTCGTGCGTGCCGGGAGCCGCCGGGTCATGCCACCAGATGGATCGCCAGGGCCGGGCAGACCGCCGCGGCATGGCGCACCGCTTCGACCTGGTCGTCGGCGACCTCGTCGGTCAGCAGGACGGCGATGCCGTCCTCGTCCCGTTGGTCGAACACGTCCATCGCGGCCATGACGCACTGGCCGCTGGCGACGCACTTGTCCTGTTCGAGGATGACCTTCATGACTCGTTCCCTCCGGTGGTCAAGCTCGCGCTCGTGGTGGTGTGGCGGTCGACGGGGCACCACGTGACAGGGAGCTCGTACACCCCGTAGACGGCGCCGTCGTGCTTGAACGGGACCTCGTCGAGCGGGATCGCGCGAGCGAGGGTGGGGATCCGACGGAACAGCGTCGGGTACACGACCTGCAGTTCGACCCGGGCGAGCGGCTGGCCCAGGCACTGGTGCACGCCGAACCCGAACGCCACGTGGTTCCGCGGGTTGCGGGTCAGGTCGAGCCGGTCCGGCTCCGGGTAGACGTCCGGGTCCCGGTTCGCCAGGTCCGTCGCGACGATCACCCCGTCACCGGCGCGGACCCTGGTGCCGGCGACGTCGAGGTCCTCGGTCGCCACACGCTTACGTCCGTCGTGCGTGATGGTGAGGTAGCGCAGGAGTTCCTCCACCGCCGAGGCGACCAGCGCCGGTTCGGGGTCGTCGAGCAGGCGGTCGCGCTCGACCGGGTGCTCGAGCAGGGCGAGCGTGCCGAGGGCGATCATGTTCGCGGTCGTCTCGTGCCCGGCGATGAGCAGCAGGATCCCCATCTGCACGGCCTCGCCCTCGGTCATGTCGCCGGCGGTGACCCGGGCGGCGATGTCCGTGAGCAGGTCGTCGCCGGGTTCCGCCGTCTTGCGGTGGAGCAGCGACGTCAGGTACGCACCGAGCTCGCGGAACGCCTGCTGCCGTTCGTCGTCGGTCGTGGTGCGGCGGATGATGGTCTTCGAGTGCGCCTGGAACCGGTCGTGGTCCTCGTACGGCACGCCGAGCAGGGCGCAGATCACCAGGGACGGCAGCGGGAGCGCGAACGCCTCGACCAGGTCGACCGGGTTCGGACCGGCGAGCAGCTGGTCGATCAGGTCGTCCGTGATCCGCTGCACCACGGGGCGGAGCGCCTCGATGCGTTTGATCGCGAACGGCGCGGTCACCATCCGCCGCAGCCGGGCGTGGTCCGGGTCGTCCATCAGGATGAAGGACAGCCCGCCGCCACCTCCCGAGGCGCTGGCGGAGGGGTACCCCGGGTTGGCCGCGTCTGCGCTGACGGACAGGCTCGACAGCACCTGCTTGCCCTCGTCGTAGCGGGTGACGAGCCACGGCTCGCGGCCGTCGGCCAGCGTCACGCGGTGGATGGGGCCGTCCTCCTGCAGCACGCGGGCCGCCGGCGGCGGGTCGAAGGGACACCCGGCGGTCCGCCGGTCCATCGGGAACGTGTCCGGTCGGTCGGCGGTGATCGGTGGGTCGGTCATGGTCTGCTCCTCTGTGTTTGTGTGACGGCCCCGGTCAGGCGACCGGAGCGGACGGCACCGGTCAGCCGACCGGTGCCGGGCTCTCGGCGGCAAACACCGTAGACGCGGCAGGTGCCGCTACCGGCGCGTACCGGGGACGCAGGCGCATGCTGGCGATCCGCGCCTGCTTCGGCATGCCCCACCCGAGCACCCCGACCGCCTCGCCGGCGCGTTCGGCCACGGCGACGAACCGGCCGTCCTCGGGGTGCCCGTCGACGACGGTGACCCGGTCGGTCGGGGTCATCTGCCCGAAGACCTGCACGCGGGTGCCGTGCTGGTCCGTCCAAAAGTACGGCACCGGCGTGTACGGCACGCGGCGCCCGAGGACGTTTCCGGCGACGACCTGCGCCATCTCGGTCGCGTTCGTGCGGTTCTCGAGCCGCATCGGGCACCCCGCGCCGGCGTGGTGGAAGCGGGCGACGTCGCCCACGGCCCAGACGCCGGGTGCAGCGGCTCCGAACGCGTCGCAGTCGACGCCGTCCGTGACCTCCAGGCCGGACACCTCGAGCCACCCGGTCGTCGGGCGGGACCCCACGGCGACGAGGACGGCGTCGGCCGGACGGCTCGGGCCGTCGACGAACTCCACCGTGTCCGCGCGACCGTTCCGGCCGCGCACCCGCGTGGCGCGGACCCCGCCGAGCAACCGGATGCCGGCCGCCTCGTGCTGTGCCGCGAGGAACTGCGAGCCAAACCCGCCGAGCTGCCCGGACATCGGCGCACGGATACTGCCCGCGAGCGTGACGTCCACGCCGAGGGACGCGGCGGTCTGTGCCACTTCGCTGCCGAGCACGCCGTTCCCGAGGACCAGCAGCGGCCCCTGCAGCGTCTGCAGTCCCGCTCGGAGCCGGTCCGCGTCGGCCCGGGTGCGGAGGACGTGCACGCCGTCGAGCCCAGCCCCCGGGATCGCACGCGGGGTGACACCGGTGGCGATGACGACGTGGTCGGCGGCCCGGGTGGTGCCGCTCGTCGTGGTCACGGTCCGGGTCGCGACGTCGAGGGCGACCGCACGGTCCCCGAGCACGAACTCGGCGTCGAGGCCCGCGAGCTGCTCGGTCGAGCGGAGCACCAGGGCGTCGGCGCCCATCTGCCCGGCCAGGTACTGCTTCGACAGCGGTGGCCGGTCGTACGGGTCCTCGGTTTCGCCGTCGAGCAGTGTCAGCCGGCCGACATGCCCGTGGCGGCGGAGCGCCTCGGCCGTCGCGACGCCGGCAGCCGAGGCGCCGACGACGAGGACGGATGCGTGGGTATCGGTCCGAGGGACTCCGGTACTGGCCATGCTCCGAGCCTCGCCGGGCTCAGCAGTGCCGGACTACTCCGGGCGGACCGACCGAGATACCGCAGACGCAGTATGCGCCGCGCCCGGCGATCGAGCACACTGGACCGGTGATCCGCACCCGCACCGAACACACCGCCCTGCTCGTCGTCGACCTGCAGGCCGGGACCGCGCCGTACCAACGCACCCACCCCGTCGAGACCGTCGTGGCCAACGTCGAGACCCTAGCCCGCGCCACCCGTGGCGGCGGCGGCAAGGTTGTGTTCATCCGCCACGACCCCGCCACGACCCCGGCAGGCGCGACCCAGTACGGCGGCGGCCCCCGCCCGGCCCCGGTCGCCTACGGCTCCCTGCTGCTCGAACGGGCCGACGACGACGGCAACCTCACCCGCGGCGGGTGGAGCGCCTTCGCCGGCACCGGCCTCGACGAGCGGCTCCGCGCCGACGGCGTCACCGAGGTGGTCGTGGTCGGCCAGGCGACGACCTTCGGCGTCGAGTCAACGGCTCGGGCCGCGTACGACCTGGGCTACGCCGTCGTCCTCGTCGAGGACGCCACCAACGACCCGAACCCCGACGCCCACGCCGCCCGGTTCCGGTCGGTGTTCCCCGCCCTCGGCATCGTCGTGCACACAGCCGACCTCACAGGGCCGAGCGCAGCCTGAGCGAGCGGGTGGAAGGAGCGGCGCTAACTCGACCTCTGCGCGTTAGACAAGTTTGTATAGAGGTCTCGCAAAGGTCTAATGCGCACCGGTCAACGGACGCTTCGCTCCAAGGCTTCGATTCACTGATTAGGACCTCCCGAGACGCGAGATATCTACGGCAGTGCTGCTGCTCATATGTCGGAGCGCACAAGAAGAGGGGCGGTCACTAGGACCGCCCCTCTCCCCCCCCTTCCCTTGGTGTGTGATGCTACTTGACTGTTACGGTCACCCCCTTTGACGAGCCGGTGTTGCCGAGCTTGTCGATCGCAGACAGGTGAACTGCCAGCGTCCCGGCGCGCACGCCTGGAACTGCGACCGACCACTTGCCGGACTTCACGGACGTGGCCACCGCTGTGGCGTTCGCCAGTGCCGAAGTTGAACTCTTCGCCTTCACGAACTTGCTGCCCGTGAAGTAGTAGTAGCTCGAGCCGCGTTTCTCCGTGACCTTCACCGTCACCCCGGCGACGCCGGAGCCGGTGTCCTTTACGGTGCCGCTCACGTGCGCCCATGATGATGCACGTTCCGGATGTGCGGGACGCGTCGCGGAAGCGACGGGTGCCGTCTTGTCGACGGTCACGGCGAGGGCTGCCGAGGCTTTATTGCCACCTGGGACGGACGCGCTTGTCGCGACAGCGACAACTGAGATGGAGTGCTTCCCTGCTGCGAGCGTGAGCGGCGTCGACAGCACGGACGACGCGACGGTCTTGACGACCTTTCCGCCGTCTCGAACCTGGTAGGCCTTCACCGATGTTGCCGGTGTCGACGCTGACCAGGACAGGGTGACCTTGGACTTCACGAAGGTCGTCGTCGATCCGACTCGCACGCAGGGGGTCGCCTTGACATGACCCGGCGCCGTCAGCGCCACACCCTTCACCGTGAGGACCGTGGCCGTCGTTGGGACGGAACCGAGGTCGTTGGTGAAGACGGCGCGGTACTGCGAACTGTTGTCGGAGAGCTTCGACTTGAACGTGTAGGTCGCGGAGGTGGCACCGACGACGTCGTTCCATGTCGTGCCCTTGTCCGTGCTGACCTGCCACTGAACAGTCGGTGCCGGCGACCCGGTGGCGGCTGCGGAGAGCGTCACCGTTGCGCCTTCGTTCACCGTCTTCTTCGCGACTGGGTTCGTCGTGACAGACGGAGCGACGACGGTTGCGGGGACTTCGCGGGTGACCGAGGCGACCAGGTTCTCGGACGACGCGCCGAGGCTGATAGTCCGCTTACCCGAACCGATGACCCACTTTTGTCCAACGGTGTCCCAGGCGGAAACCTGCTGCAGGTCCACATGCAGCGTCTTCGTCGCTGACTTGCCAGCGGCGAGCTCGACGCGATCGAACTGCACCAGCTTCTGCGTGGACTGTTGGAAGCCAGCGGTCACGATGCCGTTCGCGTCGAACGTCGGCGTTGCCAGGTCGGGAGAAGCGCCGAGGTACACCTGGGGTGCGTCCGCGCCGTCCTTCTCGCCGGTGTTTGTGACGGAGAAGGTGACGTCGAGTCCGCCGTCCTTCGCGTTCTTGACGCTCAGATCGGAGTACTTGAACGACGTGTATGAGAGTCCGTACCCGAAGGGGAACCGCGGCTTGTAGCCATTCGGGTTGGCCTCAGGGTCGGTGTACCAGCGGTAACCAACGTTGACGCCGTCGGTCCACTTGATCGACGGTCTGGTCTCCGATCCGGTCTGCGTACCCGTGGTGCGCTCGAGGTTGCCGGAGAACGGGGTGGAGTCGTCGTCCTTCGGGAACGTCATCGGAAGCTTGCCTGACGGGTTCACCACGCCGTACAGCAAGTTGGAGGTTGCTTGCCCTCCCTTTTCACCCGGGTACCACATCTCGAGCACCGCATCGACGTTGTCTACCCAGGGCATCGCGACGGCGGTGCCGGAGTTCAGCACGACGACGGCTTTGTTGCCGGCGGCGTGTGCCGCGGCGCTGACGGCGTTGATGAGGTTCACCTGGGTCGCGTTGAGGTTGCGCAGTGACGCGGTGGTGGACGAGTTCGGGCCGGCACCCTCAGTGGTTCCCGGGGTGGAGTCGTCGACGAAGATCACCGTTTCGTCACTCGTCTTCGCAGCCTGGACGGCCTTGGCAGTGTTCTGCGCCAGCGGCGCCCACGCAAACCGGATGGTTGGAGTGGTCGCCGTGGTCGCGGTGGGCTTGTAGGTGAAGCTGACCTTGTGCAGTCCGACCGACAGGTCGAGGCTTACGCCGAGGTTTTGCTTGCCTAGGTACTGCCCGTTAGAGGCGCGCTGACCGTCGGGGAAGGCGTTCTGCAGGATGTTGCCGCCGGGGTTCACGATCGTCTGGGCTGCGCCATCGACGCTCAGGCTGAGTGGCTCGGGCGGGCCGTTGCGTCCGGGTTCCTGTTTTACGCCACCGTTGTATGCCGATGCGTTACCCGTGTCGACTCCGTAGGGACGCTGCAGCAGCAGCCGGTACGTGTCGGCAGTGGTCACGTTGAGGTAGCCGCTCCAGGTGTACTGGCCACCCTTGGCGAGGGTGGTCTGCTTGCCGTCGATGGTGGTGTCGACCGTGGTGGAGCCATCGGTGTTCGTGCGGGTCAGACCCGGCACGGCTGAGCCATCGTTGGTCGTCTGCAGGTTCGCGGTGGGGACGGTGTCACCGATCCAGTCGACGCCGGGTGCGGACGTGACGTTCTCGGAGCCGACCTGCGCCTTGATGGCCTTCAGTGGCGTGTAGTTCACCTGGTCGCCGAAGCCGCGGGAGCGTTCACCGCCGGGGCTTGCCGGGAGCAGGGTCGAGGCGGGGCCGACGACTGCGACGGACTTGCTCGTCGACAGCGGAAGCGCGTCGTCCTCGTTCTTCAGAAGTACGCCGCTCTCCTCAGCGAGTGCGAGCGCCACCTTGTCACCGCTGGCCTTGTCTACGGTGGTGCCGTTGTACGTCGAGGAGACGTCACCGTGCTGCTCGACGTCCGATTCCACCGAATCGGGGATCTTGCTGTTGTCGAGCAGGCCGAACCGTTCGTATTCGTAGAGCATGCGGGCGACCGCGTTGGCAGTGGCGCTTGCGTATGCCGGATCGAACGACGATGAGGTCAAGTCGATGAGCGGGACGAGCTTCGGCGCGGAGAGGTTGGTCGTTGCGAACTCGTTGTCCATGCCGGCGAGGATGTCCGACGTCGCCTTGCTGGCGTTGTAGTCGGAGGTGATGAAGCCCTTGAGGTTGAACTGATTCTTGACGATGTTGTTCAAGAGGTTCGAGTTCGAGCAGGCGTACTGCGGAGCGTTCTGCTCGCCGACGATCTGGAAGATCGCATAGGAGCACATCAACGAGCTGACGCCGCCTTCTTCGATCGCGGACTGCGCCGGTGCGAGGTAGACCTCGTGCGCGGCCTGCGAGCTGATGAGCGACGGCGTCGCCTGGTTCTGTCCGTTGTAGAAGGAGACGTGCTTCACCTGGGACAGCAGCCCGGTGCTCTGGATGCCGTTGATCTCGGCCGCAGAGAACTGGGACGATACGTAGGCGTCCTCGCCGTTGGTCGTCAGGTTCCTGGACCATGACGGGTATCGGGCCATGTCGACCTGAGGACCATAGACGAGATCAACGCCAAGCGCTTTGCCCTGTTTGCCTACTTCTTCACCGAGCAGGTTGTAAGCGTCACGGTCGAACGATGATGCCAGGCCGAGTCGCGTCGGGAAGGCCGTACCGTCTGCGAAGACGTTGATGCCGAGTGCGTCAGCATGCCGGACGGCGGGGACCCCGAGACGGGGAACACCGGCGAGGTATCCGGCTTCTCCGTGGTTGTCCGGGTCAGTGCCTTGGGCGATGACGGCAACCTCTTCCGCTGGCGTCATCTGGGACAGGAGATAGGAGACGGTCTTGGTGTAGGGGGCGTCCTGAGCCGTTGCCGGCGAGACACCGAAGCTGCTCGCGGGTAGGTCGGCTGGCGTGGCGGCGATCGCGGACGGGCCGGTCGTCGTGCCCAGCACGATGGCGAGGCCGACACCTCCCGCGCATGCGGCCAAAGCGGTCCTCGATACCCGCTTGCCACCTCGACCCTGGTTCATTGAGTGATACACGGTTGTCCTCTCTGACAACACTTCAGGATGAGATCGTGTCGACCTTGCGTCAGCTTCGATGCGAGGTCGTCACTGCCCACCGCCGGCGCGATTCGTCTTCGAAGGCGACTCATAGGCGGTGGAGCTAGCTCAACGTAACCGCACTCTTTCTGCTCGTCAACGCGAAAAACAGCGCCGACTCAAGCAATGTTTTTGACTGCGACCACTTAAAAACAGTCAGTCCGATGCGGCATCGCTAGGATCATCGTGTGGCTGCCGTCAAAACCGTGTCCCCGCGCGACCGCGCGCTGGAGGATGTCTACGACCGAATCCGCCTAGCTCCCGAAGGAGTGTCCCGGTCGGAGCTCGCAGCCGCTTCGTCCATGTCGCGGAGCGGCGTCGCTTACCTCGTCCAGCGGTTGCTGCGTGAAGGTCGGGTCATCGAGAAGCAGTCCGATGGCCAGGGCAGAGGTTCCGGCAGCGGCCGCCCTGCGGTGCGGCTCTTCCCCGCGCCAGCAGCTGGATGGATCGCCGGCATCGATTTCGGGCACAAACACATCTACGTGGCGCTGGCGGATGCTCTCGGGAACGAGATCGCCAGCGAGAACACCCTGCAGAACGTCGACCTGAACGCGCAAGGTGCGATGGACACCGCCTGCTCGATCCTGATGACGCTGTGCCAGAAGAACGGCGTCGAAACGCTCGACGCCATCGTCGCGGGCGTGCCCGGACCCATCGACTCGCAACGAGGGGTGGTCCGATCACCGACAATCTTGTCCGGCTGGGTCGGACTGGACCCAGCCGCCGAGCTCGAGCAGCGACTCGGTCAATCCGTCATCGTCGAGAACGACGCCGTCCTCGGCGCCATCGGCGAGTACCGAGTCGGTGCTGCCTCCGGGCACGACGACGTCCTCTACGTCAAGCTCTCCGACGGTATCGGCGCGGCGATGATTCTCGACGGCCGGGTCTACAAAGGCTCGGCCGGACTCGCCGGCGAGATCGGGCACAACCGACTCGAGAACAACAACGAACTTTGCCGCTGCGGTAGCCGCGGCTGCCTCGAAGCCGTCATCTCCGTCGACAGCGTTCTCGCGCAACTCGCCCACAGCCACGAAGGCGTCGAGATCCCCGACATCGACGACCTACCGTTCGACGACGAGGTCACCGAACGCATCTTCAGCGACGCAGGCCGAACAGTCGGACAAGCCCTCTCCACATTGTGCAACCTGATCAACCCAAGCCTGCTCGTCGTCGGCGGGAAACTCGGAACTGCAAACCAGGCGCTCCTCACTGGCATCAAACTCGGACTCGACCAGTTCGCGCAACCCGCCACCGCGCAGGGACTCAGCATCGTTGCAGCTCAACACGGGTGCCGTGCTGAGCTCGCCGGAGCACTGCAGTTGGCAGCCAGGCCCACCTTCTGAGTTCGATCCGAAACGTATGTGACTCAAGTCACGAAGACGCACCCACTACCGATCCCCACCAGAAAGACGCGAACGAAATGCGGCCTGTCGCCGATACCCCACTGATGAACGCAATGGGCTACGACTCACCAGGTGGCCCGGACGTTCTCCGCCCTGGAACTGTCCCCCGACCTACACCTCTTCCCACCGAAATCCTCGTGCGAGTTACCGCATCTGGACTGAACCCCGTCGACTGGCGCACTCGGGCGGGTGCGCCAACGCCAGCCGCCGCCGCGCAAGGGGATGGTTTCCACGTGCTGGGCTGGGACGTGTCCGGCGTTGTCGAGCAAGTAGGCCCAGGTGTGCATCTCTTCACCCCAGGCGATGAAGTACTCGGCTTGCCGCTTTTCCCACGTCCCGCTGGCGCGGATAGCGACTTCGTCTGTGCACCGTCGCGGCACTTCGTCCGGAAGCCTGCGTCGATGAACCACGTGGAAGCTGCCGCACTCCCGCTCGCAGGGCTGACTGCTTGGCAGGCTCTCACTGACATGATCACCATCGAGCCGGGGCAGCGCGTGCTCATCCACGCGGCCGGCGGCGGAGTGGGCCACCTTGCCGTCCAAATCGCGAAGCACTTCGGTGCGTACGTCATCGGCACCGCAAGCGCAGCAAGACACGAGTGGCTGCGCTCCCTGGGAGCCGACGAACTCATTGACCACCACACCCAGTTGTTCGAGGACGAAGTCCAGAACCTCGACGTGGTAGTGGACCTAGTGGGCGGATTCCCCCAAAACGACATTGCTCGTCGCTCGATCAACGTCCTCAAGCCCGGCGGTACGCTCGTCCGGGTGGCACCCGGCGGCACCGATGGGCTCCTCGAAGCAGCCGGTCAACAGGGGATCGAGGTCACACCCGAGATTCTTGTCGAACCGGACTACGCCGGCCTTCTTGCCCTCACCGGTCTGGTTGACCTTGGAGCCCTCACCGTCGAGGTGCAGCAAACCTTCCCGCTCGCTGAACTCGCTGCCGCCCATCGACTTGGTGAAACTAACCGTGTCCAAGGCAAGCTCGTGATCATTCACTAGTCAGCACTCGCGTGCTGAAGCCGCGGGTGTGGCGTTGCTCTCAGTCATGGTTTCGTAGCCGTCCAGCTCGAGGGTGACAACGCGATCCTGACCGGCACCACCGTCCACGTCTCCGCCGACGCCGCGAAGCTACTCAACAGCACCTTCAAGATCGACGCCGTCAAGGCAGGCCTCCCCGTCGGGACCGCGACGATCACCGCCCAGATCGAGTAACGAGCCTGGCGGCCCCGCCTGCTCTCGGGTGCCATCCGCGGGCGAGACGTCTCCATGATCCGGTCTGGGTGCGGCTCCGCCTGCTCGCCACATCTCGGTCAGGCCTCTGCGCGTCGACGTCGAACTCGTCAGGCCTAGGCCGTTGTGTCGAACGGAGGGCGTCGTGGCGAGGCGTCCTGGTGTCCGTGCCCACTTCGGGGTCTCGTGTCGGACGTCAGGTGAGACGTACCGTCAGAACATGAGCGTGGTTCGAGCGGCGAGAAGGCGAACCGTCGGTCACGAGGGCCGCTGATGCCACCCTCGCACTCTCCGAAGCGTCCCGCTGGTGCGATCTGCATGAAGACGGGCGTCGAGCGGGGCATGATCACCACCCTCGCGGTCGTCGCTCTGCTGCTGGTCCTGCTGGCGTTGCCGGGATTCCCGTCCGACCACGTGCCGGTGGTCTGGCCCCACGGCGTGGCATCCTTGTGCTCCGCCGCAGTGTTGGTGGCCGCAGTTCCGTCGGCAACCGTGGGACGGCAGGATCCAGCCCGAGGGTGGCTCTGGACCTCGGTCGTTGCGTACGTCGCTCTCCTCGGTCTGGAACCGTTCCAACTCCGGGATCCACTGCCCGCCGGATCGACTCCGTGGCTGCTGTCACTGTGCCTCATCGCGTTCGGCGCCGTGGCCGTCGCGGCATCGAGCCCGATCCGGGCAGGTGCGGTCTGTGCAGGCCTCGATGCCGCTCTCGCCGCTGTGTACGCAGGCAGGATCCCCGTCAGTCACAGCATCATCGACGCCGTCGGGCTCGGACTCCTCGCTGCCGGTCTCATCGCGGGCGTTCGAGTCCTGCGGACCAGGGCAGATCGCGCGGACCAGTCGGAACTCACGGCGCAACTCCTGTTCGAGGACCAGCGACGACAGACGGCGATCGAAGCGGAACGCGTCCAGACGGATGCGCTCCTGCACGATTCCGTGCTCGCAGCCCTCCTCGCCGCCGCAGGGCACGAAGCTCCGGGACGAGCGACCAGCATGGCGCAGTCCGCGCTCGACGTCATCTCCGACGCTGACCAGCATCCCGTGATGCAACCCTCGTCGGTGTCCCTCGGGGTCGTGCTGGCTGCTGTCGAGCAGGACTTCGCCCGCTTGCGTCGAGACGCCGTCATCGATCTGACTCCTGCCGCCGACGCGGACCTCCCGGTCGAGACCGCGAACGCACTCGTGTCGGCGACGTTGCAGGCGTTGACCAACAGCATCGAACACGGGGGGGCTTCTGCCCGTCGCAGTGCCGTGGCTGTCCGTCTGGACCGCGGAGGCGTCCGCATCGTCATCACCGACGACGGTGCGGGTTTCGACGTGGACACCGTCGACCAGGAACGACTCGGCGTCCGCGTCTCCATCCTCGAGCGTGTCCGCGCGGCCGGTGCTTCCGCTGAGATCCGGTCAGCTCCGGGTCGGGGTACCACCGTCGTCCTCGAGTGGCACCCGACCGGCACCGAGCAGCCGATGACGCGACGGACCCCGGTCCTCCGGATCGGACTGATCCCCCGCCGACAGCTGTACCGCGTCCTCGCCGCCCTCATCAGTGTGGCCATCCTGACTGCAGTCTCGGAGACCGTGCTGTTCTCCCGCGCCGTCGGCCCCGTCATCGCTGCCGTCATCGGACTGCTCATCCTCCCCGCGCTCCTGCGTGGTGCGAGGACAGGGACCATGCACGCACGGACCGCGTGGGCCATCGCAGCAGGGGGCGTGCTCCTGTGCTGCACTGCCACGATCGGGCTCGATCCCACCACCGTCGACTGCGTGTCGATCTACTGGTACACCTGCGGCGTTCTCGCCGGCGCCGTCATGGTCTGGATGAGTGGACACCACGCACCCCCGATCGTCGCCGTCGTCTTCCAGGTCGCGCAGATCACACTCTGGGCCGGGCCCACGGGAGCGATACGTCTGGGCCTCGCAGCGGAGATCGTCCTCGTCATCGCCGGGCTGATGATGCATCGCGCCGTCCGCCGCGTCAGCGCAGCAGCGGACGTGTCGGCCGCCAGGCAACGCGATCTGACCAGCCGGCAAGCAGATCTCGACGCGTTCCACCTCGAACGGCGGCAACGGCTACAGCGAGCAAACAGCACCGCCGCCCCGATGCTCCGCCACATCGTCCACCAGCAGGGCGTTCTCGACTCCGGATCTCGTGCGGAGTGCCGGGTCCTCGAGCAAGCTCTCCGAGATGAGATCCGTGGCCGGAGGCTGCTCAACGCTGCTGTCCGTCGGGTGGTGTCGGGACTTCGACGGCGCGGAGCATACGTGCAAGTGCTTGATGACGGTGGACTCGACGGCGTCCCGTCGGACGCCCTGGACACCCTCCTCGACGACGCAGCTCGCCGTCTCGAAGCGCTCGACTCAGCCCGTGTCATCATCCGGACCGGGCAACCCGACTCCGACACCGCCGTCACCATCGTCGCGTCCACACCCGACGAAACAGCAGCCGCGCTCGGGCTCGACGCGGACGACGAAGTCGATCTCTGGACGAACATCCCCCGACCCGCCGGCGCCAGCATCGCAGGCTGACAGCAGCCCGGTCATCCAGGGCGCAACGGCAAGCTCCAGGCATCACAGAGGTGACGATCCTCGCAGTGCGGAGAGCGGCCCGTCTTGCTCCCACCATCGGGAGTCGTCTGCCACCCCCTGGCTCGTGGGCGAACCCGACCGTGCGGTTACCGTACCGAAGCGGCACATCCGGTGCCCCTGCTCCCCCGTGTCCGTCAGGATGACGCACGGAGGTCGTAGACGGCGGTCCCACCGATGGTGGTGGTGGCGTAGTGCGACGTCACCCACGCGGTGATCTTCGCGGCGGCGGTGTCCGAGCTGCTCGAGGTGCCGGGTATGAAGAAGTGGATTTTCCCGTCCGCGACGTCCTGCTGGAACTGAACCAGGGTCGGGGACGGGTCGGTGCCGTTGTAACCACCGATCGCCATCACCGGTTCCCCGGTGGCGAGTTGGTACGTTGCGGCGCTGTTCGAGCCGACCGTGGCCGCGACCCAGGTGTACTCATCCGCGTCCTTCGACAGTGCCGCCTGCAGCGCCGCCGACACGGTCGTCGATCCGCCGAGGATGCTCCCGCCGCCCATGCCGCCGTTACCGGGCCCGCCACCGGTCGATGCGCTCTCACCCGTCGAAGACTGTCCGCCGCCGGAGGCGTTCGGCGCTCCCGGAGCGGAACCGCCGGGCCCGTTCTGCCCCCCCGGCGCACCGCCACCCGTGCCGGCCTGCCCGCCGCCGAAGCCGCCTTGCCCGCCAGGGCCGCCCTGCCCACCCGGAGCACCTTGCCCACCGGGTCCGCCCTGCCCGCCGGAGCTGACGGACGGGCCAGCGGAGGGCAGCGCGCCGGTGTGGCTGACGGTGACGGTCTGCACGGAGAAGGCGGTCGGGCCGAGCAACGCGGTGACGAGAACGGCGCTGACGGTCACGACACTCAAGGGGCGGTTTCGCCGCGGCAGCAGCACGAGGACCGCGGCCAGGACCGTCGTCGCGAGGACGGTCCAACGGATCCAAGGCTGCCACGTCGACGCCATCGAGAGCAGGTGGAACGACCATCCACCGGTGAGGACGATGGTGGCAGCGGCGACGATCCGCCATGGCAGCCGCGCTCGACGCCGCCACAGCAGGCTGGCTCCAATGCCGACGAGCCCCGCGATGTAGGGGGCAAGGGCGACTGTGTAGTACGGGTGGAAGATGCCGCCCATGAAGCTGAAGACCAGGCCGGTGGTCAGCAGCGACAGTCCGAGGACCAGGACCGTCGCTGCGCGGGGGTCGGTGCGACGGCGGACGCCGACGGCGACGAGCGCGACGACGAGCAGGATCAGGGCGGTGGGGAGCAGCCAGGTGATCTGGGTCGCGAACTCGGAACCGAACAACCGTGTCAGGCCGGTGGAACCCCACGAGCCGGCTCCGGTGGTGCTGTTGCCGGGAACGACGCTGCCGGCCTCGTCGCCGGTGACTCGCCCGAAACCGTTGTAGCCGAAGGTCAGCTCGAGGAAGTCGTTGGTCTGCGACCCGCCGATGTACGGACGGGCTGACGCGGGGACGAGTTCGACGATCGCGACCCACCACCCGGCCGAGACCACGAGCGCGCCCGCGGCGGCGAACAGGTGCCCGATCCGACGGAGGACCGGACGCGGCGATGCCCAGAGGTACACACCGACCAGCGGAGGGAGCACGAGGAACGCCTGCAGCTGCTTGGTGAGGAAACCGAACCCGATCAGGACCCCGGCCCAGACGATCCAGCGCATCTTGCCGGTCTCGATCCCGCGGAGGGTCAGGGCGATCGCGCCAACCGTCAACAGCACCAGGAGCGCGTCGGGGTTGTTGTACCGGAACATCAGCGCGGCGACCGGGGTGGTCGCGAGTGCACCACCGGCGAGGAGGGCGGCTCCGGCAGAGAAGCGGCGACGGACGACCCGGTACAGGATCGCCACGGTCGCCACTCCCATGAGCGCCTCGGGGGCAAGGATCGACCAGGAGCTCAACCCGAAGATGCGAACGAAGACGCCGATCACCCAGAGGAAGGCTGGAGGCTTGTCGACGGTGATCGCGTTGGCAGCGTCGGACGAGCCGTAGAAGAAGGCCTCCCAGCTCTGGCTGCCGGCTTGGACAGCCGCCGAGTAGAACGCGTTCGCCCATCCGCTGACACTGAGGTTCACCAGGTACAGGACCGCGGTCGCCACCAGCAGTCCGAGGAACGCCGGGCGCTCCCAGCGAGCCGCGTCTGTGCTGCCCCGAACCAGGGAACGGAGGATGTTGCGGGTTGACGGAATTCGTTGAAAGCGCGGTGACTGCGATCGTCCCGCGGTCGTCGTGTGATCCATCCCGTCACGATGTGGGGCTTCGGTGCATGCAGCATTGCCGGATCCTCTGCAACATCTAAGGGACCCGTATCGCCGGACATGCCAAGCGACGCACTGGAGGGTCTTAGATTTCGCATAGGCGCCGCTGAGGCTCGTCGGGGGCGCGCTTGGGAGCGTCGCTGCCATGACCACGTACCCGATCCCCGTGACCGACAGTCGCGACAGAGCGCACACGGGAGCGCAGACACGTCGCCGAGCCGTCCCCCGGCTCTTCCTCGGCGAGCAGACCGACGCCCGCTGGCTTCGCCCGGCGTTCTGGCTGCTCCTCGCCGTCACCGCCGTCGTGTACCTCTGGGACCTCAGTTCCTCCGGCTACGCGAACTCCTTCTACGCAGCCGCCGTGCAGGCCGGCACGAAGTCGTGGGAGGCGTTCTTCTTCGGCTCCCTCGACTCATCGAACTTCATCACCGTCGACAAGCCCCCGGCCTCGCTCTGGGTGATGGTGCTCTCAGCGCGGCTATTCGGGTTCTCCTCGTTCAGCCTGCTGCTTCCGCAGGCGCTCATGGCCGTTGCGTCGGTCGCGCTCGTCTGGGGAACCGTCCGTCGCACCCTGAGCCGCGTCGGCACCACTACTGCGAACGTCGGCGCGCTGCTTGCGGGCTTCGTCGTCGCCGCCACACCAGCCGCTGCGCTGATGTTCCGGTTCGACAACCCGGACGCGCTGCTGGTGCTCCTGATGACGGCTGGCGCGTACTGCACCGTCAGGGCTCTGCCCCGCGGCAGCTGGCGGTGGATCGCTCTCGCCGGCGTCGCCCTCGGGTTCGCGTTCCTGACGAAGATGCTGCAGGGACTCCTCGTCCTGCCGGCATTCGGCCTGGTCTACCTCGTTGCCGCGCATACCTCATGGGGCAAGCGCATCGTCGGCCTACTCATCGCAGCGGTCTCGCTCGTCATCTCGGCCGGCTGGTGGATCGTCGCCGTGTGGCTCTGGCCCGCCTCCGCTCGCCCCTACATCGGCGGTTCGACGAACAACACCGTCCTCGACCTGGTGTTCGGCTACAACGGGCTCGGCCGGATCTTCGGCGGCTCCGGCAACGGCGGAGGAGGCGGGGGCGGAGGAATGACCGGCGGCACCGCAGGCTCGTCCTTCGGCGGATCGACCGGCCTGAACCGACTGTTCTCCTCCGAAATGGGGTTGGAGATCTCCTGGCTCCTGCCCGCCGCACTCCTCGCGCTCATCCTCGGCGTGATCGTCATCGGGCGGCAGCACCTGGGCGATCTCCCCCGCGCAGGCCTGGCGCTCTGGGGCGGTTGGCTGATCATCACGGGCCTGGTGTTCTCGTTCATGTCCGGGACGATCCACCCGTACTACACGGTGGCCCTCGTTCCCGCGATCGCGGGCCTGGTTGGCACCGGTGGCGCGGTGCTGTGGAGCGCCCGCGAGCGAGTCACCGGCAGGCTCGGTCTCGCCGCGATGATCGGCATCACGTCGTTCTGGGGTTGGTGCCTGCTCAACGAGAACGCATCCTGGCTGCCCTGGCTGCGCTGGGTGATCCTCTTCGGGGGGCTTCTCTCCGCCGCCGCCATCGTCATCGGCAGCCTTCCCACCCTCCGGAAGCTCGTCACCGTCGGCGTCCTCGCCGGGACACTGTTTGGACTCACCGGCACCACCGCATACGCATTCGCAACCACGACGGTGGCGCACTCCGGCTCCATCCCGTCGGTCGGCCCGTCCGGGTCCTCCAGCGGCGGCATGGGCGGAGGGATGGGCGGAACGCCCGGCGGCTCCACCGGCCCAGGCGGATCGAGCAGCACTAGCGACAGCGACAGCGACAACACGCAGCAGGGCCCCGGCGGCACCCCGCCGAGCGGCACTTCCGGTGAGATGCCGTCCGGGCAGAAGCCCTCCGGTGAGATGGGTACCCCGCCCGGAGGCTCGTCTAGCGGCTCCCAGAGCGGCACGTCCGACTCCTCGACCGACGCGGCCGCCGACGGTGGTGCTGCCTCCGGCGGAGGGATGGGCGGTGGGGGCGTGTCGACGTCGTCGGCGCTGGAGAAGCTGCTGAGGGCCACGGACACGACGTGGGCGGCAGCGGTGGACGGATCCCAGTCCGCAGCGCAGCTGGAGCTCGACACGAACACCCCGGTGATGGCGATCGGCGGCTGGTCCAGCGACCCAGCACCCACCCTCGCCCAGTTCAAGGCCTACGTGACGCACGGCGAGATCGGCTACTACATCGCGTCCAGCAACGGGGGCGGCATGGGAGGCGGCTCCTCGACCTCGAGCGAGATTAAGAAGTGGGTCGCCGCGAACTTCACCAGCACCACGGTCGGCGGCCAGACGGTCTATGACCTGAGCAGCGCCAAGTGATCAGCGACGAGGGCACGGTCGGTAGGGTCTGAACGATGGCTGACCAACCGCTGCAGCGTACCGACGGCTCGCCCGTCCGTGCTCTCGTCGTCGATGACGAACACGCTCTCGCCGACGCCGTCCGCCTCGCGTTCGAGACGGACGGGTGGGCCGTCGAGGCCGTGCACCGCGGCCGCGACGTCCTGCTCGCAGCACGGGAGTTCCAACCCGACGTCATCGTGCTCGACGTGATGCTGCCCGACATCGACGGATTCGAAGTCCTCGAGCGGCTCCGGACGTCCCGGGACGACGTCCGCGTGCTGTTCCTCACCGCCCGCGACTCCTCTGAAGACCGACTCGCTGGCCTCACCCGCGGCGGCGACGACTACCTCACGAAACCGTTCGGCGTGTTCGAGCTCCTCGCACGCGCCCGGATCCTCGCACGCACATCTCCTCGGGTGGTGTCCACGGCCCGCACCGCGACGGTCGTCGGGGACCTTCGCCTCGACGAGGACACTCGTGCGGTCAGCCGCGGCGGTGACGTGATCGACCTGACGCCGACGGAGTACGAGCTGCTGCGGTACTTCGTCCGCAACGCCAACCGTGTCCTCTCACGCGAACACCTGCTCACTCATGTGTGGGGCATGGACTTCGGCTCATCATCGAACCTGGTGGACATGTACGTGTCGTACCTGCGGAAGAAGATCGACGTTGGCCGCGAACCGATGCTGCAGACCGTTCGCGGCGCCGGCTACGCCCTTCGGCCAGCAGTGTGAGTCGACAGGTGAAGGCGTCGAGGCCGCGTGGTGCGAATCGGAGGGTTCCATCGTTGCGGTGGCGAATCGTCGCGGCCGTAGCGCTGCTGCTTGTAGCGACGAACATTGCAGTCGGCGCGGTGACTGTGGTCGCGTACAACAGCTACCTCGTGGGTCGACTCGACTCCGAACTCGCAACCGCAACCCAACGCAGCAACGATCGCCCGCAAGGCGAATCACCGGGCAACCCACCCGCCGGAACACCGACGGCAGCACCGACGCCCGGCTCACCAGCGGAGGGGTCAGCCTCGCAGCCTGACCCCGACAACGCCTTCATCGGCGCGCCGGGACAGGCCGCGAACACCGTCATCGCAATCTTCAACGACGGCACGACGGTCCTCGCCGGCTACACCGACGCCCAGGGCGAGCAACACAGCCTCACGACGGCGCAGGAGCGCACCCTCCGCCAAGTGCAAGCCACCACGGCACCGGTCACGGTGTCGCTGGGGTCCCTTGGCTCCTATCGGGCTCAAGCCGCCACTGCTGACGACGACGTCATCATCACCGCGCTCCCACTCGGAGACCTCCACGCCTCGATCATCCGGCTCCTCGTGGTCATCAGCAGCGTCACGCTCGCTGGTCTGCTGATCGCGGTGTGGGCAGGAGCGATGCTGGTGCGCCGCTCCCTGCGCCCTCTGGAACACGTCGCAGCGGTCGCCTCCGGAGTAACCACCCTCGACCTCGAACGAGGTGACCCCGACATCCAGGCCCGCGTCGCCGCGGCAGATCTCCGTGCGAACCGTGAGGTCGGTCAAGTCGGTACCGCACTGAACCAGCTCCTCGGACACGTCGCCCGCGCGCTCACCGTGCGCCGTGACGCCGAAGCCGGGATGCGGACCTTCGTTGCGGACGCCTCGCACGAGCTCCGCACGCCGATCGCCACAGTCCGCGCCTACGCGGAGCTCACCACTCGAACCCAGAACCCGGACGACGTGCAGCGCAACGTCACACGCATCGGCACCGAAGCGATTCGGATGGGGAACCTCGTCGAGGAGCTCCTTCTGCTCGCGCGTCTCGACGCGGCAGCGATCGCTGACACGGCACCTGCTGTGCACGGTCCCGTCGACCTCACCGCGATCGTTGTCGAGATGACGATGGACGCCCGAGCGACCGCATCTGATCATCGGTGGACGCTCCAGGTTGATCCGGAACCCATCACCGTCACCGGA
Organism: Curtobacterium sp. SL109; assembly: GCF_026672405.1. Taxonomy (NCBI): domain Bacteria; kingdom Bacillati; phylum Actinomycetota; class Actinomycetes; order Micrococcales; family Microbacteriaceae; genus Curtobacterium; species Curtobacterium sp. SL109. Next base: position 224,925 of record NZ_JAPPRB010000001.1, on the reverse strand, counting down.
GATGATGCGGAGCTCCGGCGTGTCGTGACGAACCTCCTCACCAACGCCCGCACCCACACCCCGGCCGACACCGCGATAGTCGTCTCACTACAACGCGTGCGCGACGACGTGCGGTTCGTCGTCGCGAACGACGGCCCGGCGATCCCCGCCGAGGCACTGCCGACACTGTTCGACCGGTTCACCCGCGGCGAAGCTTCCCGGTCCCGGGAGTACGGCACCAGTGGGCTTGGTCTTGCGATTGTGCAAGCCGTCATCGAGGCGCACGGCGGCACCATCCGCGTCGTTTCGGACCCCGCCCGCACCGCGTTCACCGTCACCCTCCCCGCAGGTCGGTGACGGCCCGATGCGTTCTTAGATCGAGCACAGCCGGCTGCTGCAATCCCCGTAACCCCGCTGCCGAGCATGAGCAGCATGACGGAGACGAACCCCACACTCGACATCGACATCGTCGTCCCCTGCTACAACGAGCAGGACACCCTCGCGGCGCATGTCCGACGACTCCATGCGTTCTGTCATGCGACGTTCTCGCACAGCTGGCGGATCACGATCGCGGACAACGCCTCGACGGATGACACCGCCCGCATCGCTGATGACCTCGCCGCGATGCTCCCCGAAGTCCACGCCGTGCACCTACCGGAGAAGGGCCGTGGGCGTGCACTCAAAGCGGTATGGGGTGCGTCGCCGGCGCGGGTCCTCGTCTACGTCGATGAGGACCTATCGACCGACCTCGCCGCCCTCGAGCCCCTCGTCGCGCCGCTGCTGTCAGGCCATTCCGACGTCGCGATCGGCAACCGCCTCGCTGGTTCCTCCCGCGTTGTCCGAGGCGGGAAGCGTGAGTTCATCTCCCGCTCCTACAACCTGCTCCTCCGCACCACAATGGGGGTGTCGTTCTCCGACGCGCAGTGCGGGTTCAAGGCGATCACCCGACAGGCGGCAAAGCACATCCTGCCGCTCTGTGAGGACGACGCTTGGTTCTTCGACACCGAGATGCTCGTCCTCGCCGAACACGCCGGCCTGCGCGTGCACGAGGTTCCCGTCGACTGGGTCGACGACGTCAACTCCTCCGTCGACATCACCTCCACCGCAACCGAGGACCTCAAGGGCATGTGGCGGGTCTCCCGCGGCCTGGCGACCGGTCGCATCCCGATCACGTCTGTCTACGCGGCGATCGGCCGGCAACCGTTCACCACTCCCCCCGTCGGGATTCTCGGGCAGATGCTTCGGTTCGGAGCGATTGGCGTCCTCTCCACCATCGCGTTCGCGGTGCTCTACGCCGTCCTCCGCCCCGCGCTCGGTTCGCAGACCGCCGACTTCCTCGCGCTCCTGCTGACCGCGGTCGGCAACACCGCGCTGAACCGCCGATTCACATTCGGCGTTCGAGGCCGAGCGGGCGCGGGACAACACCAGATACAAGGCCTGGTCGTCTTCGGCATCGCTTGGGCCATCACTTCCGGTTCTCTGGTCATGCTCCACGCGACGGCCCCTGGGGCGACGCACGAAGCGGAGATCGCCGTCCTCACCGGCGCGAATCTGGTAGCAACACTCGTCCGATTCCTGCTCTTCAAAGCATGGGTGTTCCGCACCCGCCGCCAACCCGAACTCATTCGCCCCGCAGTGATGCCCGCCCCAGAAGCGAACACCGAACCCCTGCCGACGGCCACCGCGACACCTCCCAGGGCTGAGCGTCCGGGCATCGAGCTGGTCCCGGACAGCCCCCGTCTCGATAGTTGACCGGCTACCAGGCAGGTTCTTCGACGGTCTTTAGTCCGCCATCCGCTCGGGGCGTTTCTGTCGTGCGAACTCGGCAGGCCGATCTGGACCGCGCCAGATTGTGACGATGCTCCAGGCAACAGCAGTCAGCGGCACGGCGAGGATCGCACCGATGAACCCGGCGGTGACGGTACCGATGGTGAGGGCGATGAGGATCACGAGCGGATGTAGCTTCAAGGTGCGGCCCATGACGACGGGTTGCAGGAAGTTCCCCTCGAGCTGGTTGACGGCGAAAACGATCACGATGACCCAGATTGCTGCTGTCGGACCGTTGGACACCAGGGCGACGAGTGCGGCCAGTGCTCCGGCGATGGTCGCGCCGACTAGGGGAACGAATGCGAACACGAACACGATCACGGCCAGTGGCAGCGCGAGGGGAACTTGGACGACGGCGAGACCGATCCCGATCGCGACGGCGTCGACGACGGCGACTGTCGCGGTCCCGCAAATGTAGCCCCCGAGAGTCGTGACGGTTTCGTGTCCGATCCGGCGGGCGCGCGCGAGTTCGTCGCCGTGGAAGGGCCGGCACAGGAAGTCCCAGATACGGGGGCCGTCTTTGAGGAAGAAGAACAGCACGACGACGAACACGGCGAACGCGGTCGCGAAGTTCCCCGCTGCAGAGAGGCCGGCTAGCGCGCCGACGCCGAACTGTCGGCTGGTGACGAAGTCGATGGCGTCGCTGCGAATCGAGCGGAGTTGGTCCTGGTCGATGGAGAACGGCAGGTTTCCGGCGACGGTTTCGAGCTTGCCGATCCCGTCCACGGCTGAGCTGATGAGGGAACCGATCTGGTGCTCCACAGCGAGAACGATCAGCCACACGACGGTCCCGAGCACCCCGATGATGAGGATCAAAGCGATCTACGTTGCGAGGATGGATGGGATGTGGATGCGGCGCATCAGGTCGATCAGCGGCAGGATCGCGCTGGCGATGATCAGAGCGAGCAGGACCGGGATGACGACGAGGCTGAGCTGACTGAGACCGAATGCGACGCCCGCGATGACTACCACGACGAGGATGACCTGCGAACACCTGGTCGCCAAGCGTCCCAGGGATCCTGACCACAGTGATCGTTGTTCTGGCCATGGTTGCCGGGTCGCGGCGTGTGGCTTGTGATTGAAAAGACTCACGAGCAGGCCGATCAGTTCGATCGTCGTGCGCGACGCTTGTCGAGCTTTCGCCTGATCCGCGCCACCGCCTTCTTCACGTGAGGGTCCTTGCGGGAGTACTTCACGATGCCGATTGCGACGGGAATGAGGCGGAGGATGGCGAGCACGGTACTGCTTCCTGTGGGGATGACGAGACCGAACCGGTCCTCCTCAAGAGACGTACCGAGACCGGTCATCCTCACACAGCGGGAGCATCAGGTTCCAGAGCCTTGATCCGTCACGGAAGCGCGGTGCGGAGCTGCTGGGTGATGGTGTCCAGGAGACCGCGTCGGGACGGTGCCGCAGCATTGTCGAGACGTTGCACCAGGTGCAGCGCTGCGGTGAGGACGATGGGATGGTCGGTGCCGTAGGTGAGGACACCGGTAAAGACCGTTTCGGCGAGGAATTCAGCCGACGGCCAACGCGGTATCACGCGTTCGTCACCGTCGTCGTCGAGATAGGCGGTGATCGCGACCTGGTCTCTCCACATCGGTACGAGTGCCGTGGCAGAGAGATCGAGTGCGCTGACGGCGGTGTAGGGGTCGTTGGTTCCGCTGGCGAGGCCGCGAACAGCGATCTCGACCAGTTGTTGCAGCACGAATTCGACGTCCTGGAACGGGGTCCTGGCATCCCCGAGTGTCACCAGTGCTCGAAGAGCGTGAACCTCTTCAGCCGCAAGGGCCGCGAAGTGGGACCCGCCATTCACCTGCAGGAGAATGTTCCCCTCAATGATGTGGTTACCGGGCATCGCAACCATCGCGATGCATCGATCCTGTTCCGCTGCCCAGGTGACAAGACGTTCCCACTGCACCGACTGGACGTATCCGTCCTTCGCTGCGGTGAGCGTCGTGCCCTCCTGCCCGCGGTCCGGCTGTGGGCGTATGGTCACGCCGTCACCGTCGTCGGAGCCCTGGCGTCGGAACACGTTGGCGACGGCGGTCTCAAGATCAGTCTGCACCTGCTTTTGCAAGGCGGTGATCTGCACACTCGAGGCAATGTGGTGGATAAAGAACACGAGGACGGCGACGTCGAGGATCCCGAGGAGCACGGCAACGTGGATCGCGATCACGGGGACGAACGCAGTCCCGTCATCGATTGCGGTGTGCACCGAGCGGAGCACCACGATCGCGTAGAGGAACGTCGACGTGAACGCGGCAAGAACGAATTGATTCGCGCGGTCCGCCATGAAGTTCCGTACCAGCCGAGGCCCGTACGTCGACGATGTCGTTGCCAACACCGAGATCGTGATCGAGAACGATGTACCCGCGACCGTGAGCATCGACGTGCCAATGGTCGTCAGGATCGACCGACCACCGCTGGCACTGAGCGCATCGAGGAACACGATCCGTGTTGCGCCGCGGTCGATAAGGTGCTGGTCGAGAGAGACGAGCACCTGGGCAGCGATGACCGCGCAGATGCCGTACACAGCAGGCAGGAACCAGAACGACTCACGGATTCGCAGGGTTGCTGTGCGCATACGGTCACATCTTCTCTTTCAGGCCGGAACGGACAAGTGCCCAGTTCACGGGATAGGCAGTCGCGAACCCGACGAGCATCGCGATCTGCATCACGAACCAGAACTCCGGGGAGAGCACAGCAGCCCGGCCACCGAACAACGCCGGCAAGATCAGGAACTGCGCCGGCGCCATCATCCCGTACATCCCCACCTGCCAGGACAAGATCGAGAGGGTGTCCGCCTTGAGCGCCGCGACCAGGCCAGCCCGGACGCTGAGTCCGCGCATCGGCGCGATGGACAAGTACTGGAACACGATCCCGAGGCCGAACGCGAGTACGAAGTCGAGGATCCATCCAGCGAAGATCTCGTCCTGGTAAAACGTCTCGCGCCCGACGAGGACTCCCAGGACGGGAAACGCAACGAGCGCGAACTCGGCGACGAGATCGCCGATCGCGCAACCAGCGCCACAGTGACTCGTCCCGATCGCGACAGCGGTCCTCATCGAGTGATCAACGTCGCTACCACGTACGCCCTGAAGGGGTGCCCGACCGGCGCCTCGGTAGAACGCCAGCCACGCGACACTTCCAAACAGCATCGTGACGGGCCACACCACGTTCATCACCGTCATGTGCTGCGGTCGACGGGCGACATCTCTCGCGACCCAAAGCGCAGACGTAACTCCCGATCCGATCCAGACCCACGCCAGGACGGTCAACCACGCCGGGAACTGACCTGTCACGAGGACGGCCGAATCAGGATCCATTGGTTCACCCAACCCGCCTGTTCCCCGTCACGTTATCGTCCCCTGTCAGGGCACGTCGGTGGTACGGTGCGCACCTCATGACAACCGATTTCGGTGACATCCTCGGCAGGATTCAGAAGATCTTCGGCTCGCTCCTGCTGGGCCTGCCGAACCTGGCGTTCGGGATCCTCACTTTCCTGGTGTTTTGGGGTCTCTCGTGGGTTCTCGGTCGGATCGTCCGAGCGATCACTGCTCGGGCTGGGCAGCCGAAGGGGGTGCAGGTCGTCCTGGCACGGTTGATCACCTGGGTCGTCCTCGCACTCGGGATCCTGGTCGCGTTCACCGTGGTGTTCCCCACCATCACCCCGGCATCGCTTTTCAGCGCACTCGTCGTCGGCGGTGTCGCGATCGGGTTCGCCTTTTAGGACATCTTCCAGAACCTCCTGGCCGGAGTGCTCATCCTTCTGACACGACCGTTCCGGATCGGAGACCAGATCGTGTCCGAAGCGCACGAAGGCGAGGTCGAGGACATCCAGGTTCGCGCGACGCTCCTGCGGACCTATGACAACCGGCGCGTCGTCATCCCGAACAGTGAGCTCTACACCAACCGGGTCACCGTCAACACCGCCTACACGAAACGGCGGCTGAGCGTCGAGGTGGGAATCGGCTACGGCGACGACATCGCAGCAGCTCGCGACACGATCCGCACCACGCTGCAACACCTTCCGGATCTCGTGCGAGAGCCCGAACCGGCCGTCCTCGTGACGTCGCTCGGTGACTTCGCAGTGCTACTCGAGGTGCGGTTCTGGATCGACCCTCCCGCTCGACGCGAAGCGGTCGAGACGCAGGACCAGGTCCTCGAGGCAATCAAGATCGCGCTGACGGACGGTGGCTTCGATCTTCCGTTCCCGACACAGCAGGTCCTGCTACACGACCAGACCGAGGACACGGACGGGAACCGCCTCCAGCAGCGAGAAGGATGGCCACCCGTCGCCTGACGACGCGCCGAGGATGCAGTGGTTGAAGTCAAGCACTCGAAGGCGGATCGTGACCATGAGACGTTAATGCGACCAGTTGCGGTGGAGACCCGAGCTGGTTCTCGGGCCGCCGGTTCTCTCGGACAAGAGATTGCATCTCGGCGTGACGATCAGAGCCGAAGGGACGTCTATTGAGGAGGAGCTGAATGGCTCCTCTGGTTCATCGGGAGAGTTGTGCTCATGTTTACGTGTCGGCGTCGGCTTCTGCTCTTGGTGGGTCACTGCAAGTGAATCGTCTTCTTCGGTCCAAGGCCCTCCGACGAGGCGTGCTTCACGTAGTTCGGAGCTTGGGTGTCGCAGTCATCGCTGGCGGAGTGCTCGATCTCTCGGCGATCGGATCGGGGGTCACAACGGGTGTTGTGAGCGGCCGAGAAGAAGTTGACGTGGCTGCAGTGCTGGCGGCCTTCGCTGGCGTGGCAGCGACAGGGGTACTGACCCGACGACGCCCGCATCATTGTTCAGCCCCACCTCAGTGACCGACGCAGCCCGATCCAGGTGAACGAGTTCGGTGCTGCAGTGTGACGTTTTTGCGACCCACCGACCGTCTCTCTGGTGACAGATGAGTCACGTCGATCGGGCCGTCAGTTTCAGAGAAGGAGAATTCGTGACTGTTGTTGTCCCCCGCGCGTCCAGCCAATGCGTGTTTCCGGAGCTGGCTGCTGCTGAGCGACCACAACCGCTGACCGTCCCAGCGTTCTTCGCCGGTGCCGGCAGCACCGTGTCCGCTTCCGCCGGTATGGTGCTGGTAATCCGATGATGACACCGCAGATCACCCGCACGGCGGCAGGCATTTCGTCCCAAGCCGAACGGCTTGCGGCGGCTCGGCAGGATCCTGCGCAATGGCACCGGCACGGCCTGATGTCGCCAGCCGAGTTGACCGCGCTAGTGCAACGAAAACTTCTCGAGCCTCCCCCCGCGCCAACGCCGCTCCCTGACCCCCACGCGCGGTACGCAGACTTTCTCCGCCCACAGGCCGCGCATGACTCAACCGCCACAGGGCTGCTCGCGGATCCGAGCGAGCTCTCGGAGGAGCATCGTGTTCTGTGGGAGCGACTTCGGCGGCTAGAAGAGCAGGTGTCACCGGATTCCGAAATGTGAGCCGGAACGCGCCGAAGAGGCGGGATGACCATCGGTCATCCCGCCCTCTCGTTCGTGTCTACGCTCTTTGCCCGGCTTCGGCACCGGCCAGTGAAGATATCCCAGTGAGGACAACGACGACGGCACAGATGATCGCGAGCAACCAAGACTTGCTGCTGAAAAAAGCCGTCGTAGCTTGCCTGGAACAGAAACCGCAGCACTCGCCGTCGAGCAAGACACCGGCGCCGCGCAAAGCGAGGCGAGCGATTCAGCCGCAGCCCTGCTTCTTCGAGGACATTGACGACTCGTGGTTTCGGTCCTCTGATGCGTGATCGAGTTGTACACCGACGTGGTCCCTACGGGTTCGGGTCCCACAGGGTCCACGGCGGCGGTTCGGGGGACGGAGCGCCGTCGGTGACATGCAGCTGCGCTTAGCCGATTTCGGACTCGTCGGCGGTGATGACCTGCACCTGCTCGCGGCCAACTGATTCGGTGATCGCGGTCGTGCTTTCCATGCGGGTCTTCCGGACACGGACCCGCTCGACGGGGACGACGCGGGTGATCACATCCACTTCTTCCGCGTGGAGGACGAGCACGAGCTCGTCGCCCGGATCGGCGAGCAGTCCGGAAGCGGTTGCGTCGTCGGTTGCGGGCTCTTCGGTGATCCGAAGTTCTTCCCGGCGAAGGGTGACGGTGACGGTCTGCTGCTCGGTGACGATCACTTTCCGGATCCGGAGGATGCTGCGGGGGGTGGAACTGATTCCCACCCGTACTTGCTCCTCCGACCGGATGACCTCGACCGGGCTGGAACTGGCGGCGGTGGTCTCGAATGGGGTGTCGGGGGTGTTCATCGGCGGGTGGCGCCTTTCACTGGGGCCGATCGTGTCGGTGCCACGAAGGACTGTTCGTCCGGGGTGGCACCGACACGGGTTCGGGTTGGTTCAGTTGCGGGCGAGGTTCGCGCCATCGTGGAAGCGGTCCACCTTGCGGTGGTACCGCATCCCGGCGAGACCGCCGAGGATCGCGCCGGCGAGGGTCACGACCGCGACCGCGAGGATCCCGACGATGCTCGCGGCGATGTTGCCGCCGTCGACTGCGTCCGTTGGGAGTGTTCCGAGCTTGGAGAGCGCGTCGAACTGTGCGCCGGCGATCGCGCCGATGATCGCGAGGATCACGGTGACGATGATCGCCCACAGCCAAACGGCGACGCCCTGCTTGATGCCGGAGAATCGTGCCATCCGGCCGGCGACGTAGCCGCCGGCGTAGTAGCTGATCAGCAGGATCACGAGCAGGATGATCGTTCCGACGAGGCCAGACGTCGCCGGGTTGTTCGCGGCGTCGTCGGCAGCGTTCTGTGCATCCCCGTTACTGCTGAGGATGGCGGCTCCAATGCCGGACAAGATCGCGAGGAGGAGCACGGTCAAGCCGGTTGCGGTCAGCCAGCCGAAGAACGCGACGCCGAAGTGCATGCCGCCGAACTCGTCCTTTTGCTGCTCACGGCTCGAGCGTGCGACGCTCGCACCCGTCTCTCCGGTCTGCGACGAGGAACGGTGTGCGGCGTTGGGGTCGAAGTCGGCGCTCAACGGGTGCCGTCAGCATCAACGTCGCTGTGACGACCCGCCGTGGTATCGGTGGTGCCGTCGACGCCGTCGAACTCGATCTGCTCCTTGCGGACCTCTTCGGTGACTTCCTGCTGCTCGGTGACCGTCTCGGTGTCGAGACGGATCCGCTCAACCGGGACGGTCTCCTTGTCGGTGACGACTTGATCCGCCATCAGCGTGACCTCGTGCTCTTCCTCGGTGAGCTCGCCGCCGGACATCGCGTCGCCGACGTTCGCCTCGGTGATGGGCTCGCGGGTGACATGGACCTCGTCGTGGCTGACGGCGACGTTCTGCGTCTGCTGCTCGGTCACGATGTACTTCCTGAGGCGGGCCCGGCCCGATTCCTGCTGCCGTGTCCCGACGTGCAGTCGCTCTTCGGAGCGGGTCATCGCGTCGTCGGTGTTGGCGCCAGAGGTGTCGTGGCCGACGTCACCGGACTCGTCCCGACCAGTGCTGTCGAGGTTAGAGCGGGTCGTCTCAGCGTCGTAACCGGCGGTCTCAACATCGGCGCCTTCGACGGAACCGGGAAGCTCCTGAGCGCGGTCGGTGTCCTGGTCGTAAACCTGCTGCGACTGGTTCTGCTGCGCAGTGTCCTGGTCCGCGTACGGGTCGGTCATGCCGTAGTGGCGGTACAGGTCGGCTTCCTGGTCGATCTCGAGCGACCCGTCGGTGTCGTTGCTGTGCGGAGCGTCCTTGACCTGGTCCTTGGTGTACGGAACCGTGACGTCGTCGCCGTTGGCTGTGGCGTGCTCGAGGGGGACGAAGGACTCGCCGCCGCCGAACAGGCCGGTGCGAGCGGTGACCCACTCGGGATCGCCGGTGGCGTCGTTGAGGTAGATCTGGCCGATCTTGCCGATCTTGGTGCCGTCCTGGCCGATGACGTTGCCGCCGTGGGAAAGCAGCGTGTCGAGGTCGTTCGTAGTGATCATGGGGATGTCCTGTCGGGGTAAGGGACGGCCAGCGTTGGTCGTCGGGAAGCGAGATGCGCGCAGGGGCGTACGTCGAACGCATGGGTGCTGCGCAACACAGCCGGCGCTACGGGCTGCGAAGGAGAAGGACCGGCCGCGGGGACTGGGCGGGCCGGATCCGGTGGATCACGGAGGATCTATAGCGTGCTGACATGGTGCGAGCGGCTCGGTGACAACAGGCCGTATTTCCAGTGTCCATCGGTAGCTGCGTGGTCACCGTGTGTCACGGCGGAAGCTACTCCGCCGGGAGTGTGATTGCCCTGCTACTGCAGGCGGGTGGTCTTCGCGGCGCGCGCGCGGAGGCCGCCGGAGATCTGTATAAGGGCGGGAACTTGGAATCCCAGCAGCAGATCCAGTGCCGTCAATGCGCTTTCGATGGTGTTTGCGACGTCCTTCGGGGACACGCCGCGGCGGGCCGTCGCAGACACTTTCAGCACGTTCGTACCGTTGACGTCGTACGTACTGACGTTCGCTGCGACGATGTCGTCCCGGTCCGCGAGGGCCTGCTCGAGGGCGTCCTTCGCGACCGTGGACTTCACGATCGTGGAACCATGTTCGGTTGTCTGGTCGGAGAACAGCTCACTGGTGTGGCCGTTGCCCTGACGGATGATGAACACCAGGAGCAGGATGACCAGGAGCAGCAGCAGGGCGAGCGCTGCGACGGCCAGCCAACTGGCGCCGGTCGTCAACAGCGGTGCCGCAGCGAAGGCCCCGTCGACGTTCTTTGACACGGTCGGCGCGTTGCTCTTCCACGCCGATGTCACCGATGGGACGACGGCGAGGACGATCGTCGCTGCGCCGATGATGAGCAGCAGCAGCCCGATGATGAAGATGATGGCGCGGTTCAGCCCACGGTTGGTGGTGTTCATGCGCCGACCTTCCCGGTCTTCTTGACAGTGATCTTCGATCGGAGCTTGGGCCGCATCCCGTAGGCGTCGAGTTGCTGATCGACAGCGTCCTTGATGGGAGCGGTGTCCGATGTCGTTCCCGAAGACGGCGTGACGTCCACGACCGCTCGGTTGTGGAACACCGAGACGTGCGTGTTGTCGGGGTCGGTGCCGCCGGCGTACGCGGCATGCCGGGCGAGCGCTGCTGCGATGACGTTGTTGTCCACGACCGTCACCGCGCGATCGGTCTCGATGACGTGGCGGGCGCGGCGACCAGCGGTCAAGGACGCGATCACCAAGACCAACCCCACGATGGCCAGAACGATCCCAGCGGCGAGGAGAATGCCGTACGGCAATGTCGCCGCAGACACGATGGACTGTTCCGCGTCGGTCGGTGCAACCAGCAGCGCGGGCTGTCCGATCATCGACAACACGATCTCCGTTCCGAGCCACACCGCCACGAGGATCAGGATCACCGCGAGGGTGATCGCGAGGGCCGAGCGGGGCGAGTGCGTCTCACGGCGGGCGATGCGTCGATAGATGCTAGTGGTGCTCATCGAACGCGCCTGTTCTCTCTGATGTGCACACCGGTGACCTTCACAATCACCCTGGTCACCGTGGATCCGGTGAGCTGCTGCACTCGGGTGCGGATCTGTTCCTGCGCCAAGCGAGCCCGGTCAAGGACAGAACCGCCCGACTGGGTGAGCGCCGTCGGCTCATCCATGATCCGGATCAGGGACGGAACCCCGATTGGAGTACTGACCAGCAGCGACAGATGACCAGCATCGTCGGTGAGATCGGTGCTGATCTTGCCCGCGGGTACGTTCAGGGCGTCCGCGGTGACGGCGGATACGACCCGGTTGAGGGCGCGAGGGGCGATGCGGGTCCGGCCCGGGGCGGCCGGAACCGCCCCGGTACTGGAGTCGACCGGTTGCGCCGGTGCGGTGAGGGTCACGAGGATGAGCCCTTGCCGCGGACCATGTCGAGCAGTCCCTTGGCGTCGAGCTTGCCTTCGATGATCCGGCCGATGAGGGCGCCGATGACCATGACGACCAGCACCAGGACGAACGCGCCGAACCCGAACGCGATCCAGGTCAGCACGAGCGTCGCGGCGACGGCCATGCCGATGGTGGTCGGGGTCACTTGACGCGGCTGTCGTCGGAGTCGTCGTCGTCGTCGGACGGGATGTAGACGTCGGCGATGGTCACGTTGATCTCGGCGACCTCCATGCCCACGATGTCCTCGATGGCCTTCGACACGGCAGAGCGAACATCTTCCGCGACGTCCTGCAGCGACACCGGGTACTCGGCGGTGAGGGTCACGTCGACGGCGACCTGGGTGTCGCCGACCTCGACGGAGATGCCCTGGGCGTGGTTCGTCTGGCCGACTCGGTCGCGGAGCGCTCCGATCGCACGGCCGGCGCTGCCGCCGAGGGCGTGCACGCCCCGGACCTCGCGGGCGGCGATGCCGGCGACCTTGGACACGACGGCGTCGTTGATTTCCGTCTTCCCGGTTTCCACCGAGTGCGCCGGGATGGCACTCTTCGGAGCTGCGGTTGCCGGCGTGGGGGTGAGGTTCGACATGGTGTCTCCTGAAGTCGTAGTCGACCCTCTGTTGAGAGCCGTTCACTCAAGAGACGGACGAGGAGACCTGTTCGTCACACCGGCACGAAAAACTTCCCTCCGAAGCTTTCTCAGCCGCTGACCCGGGCGATCGTGAGCGTGATCAGCGGCTGGTCGGCTGTGCCATCCAGTGGGTCAGTGGTGCCGCTGAGGTGGTCGGCGAGGAGGTGACGGATCGAGGTGCAGAGTTGCTGCAGCACCAGGGTGGGGGTCACAGTCGTGTCGATCCCGATCGACGCGCGTACGGCGGTGATACGACCGTCGGTGGCATCAACGGCTACAAGGTCCGGAGTTCCGCCAGCGGCGTCCCGAAGCGCCGCGACGGCACCGGAGAGCAGCGGAATGTGTCCGGCTGGCGGATACAGCTGCACAACGCCTGGCGTGGCACGGATCATGGTCACGATCGACATGGAGAACGCATCCTCCCCCATGTCCACGGCGTGGGTTCGCGCATTCGGGTTCATCACGTCATCCGTGTTCGTCGAGTCGCTCACGCTCACGTCGATCGCTCCCCCGGTCGAGGCGGGAGCACGTCGCTGACGGTGACGTCGATCGCGGCAATGAGCAGGTCAGTGTTTGTTGCGAGGGCGGAAGCGACAGCGACGCGCAGGGCGCTCACCCGGTCCGGGATGTGGGTCCCCCAGAACACGGTCACGTCCATCTGCACCGTGACCGCCGTCTCGAGGATCTCCACGTCGCCGTCAAGTCGTACGCGTCCGACGAGCACCCCGGGAACACGGTCACCCGCATCACGGACCAGTGCGCGGACCACTCCCTCAGTGATTTGCAGATGAGCGGCGCCATCGTCGTGGTCGAACGGGATCAACCGGCCAGCGTGAGACTCCAAACTGATGTTGTCCAGCACCGACCGCATCCACGTGTCATCGGGTTCCGGCTCTTCCGCAGCGTCCGCTTCGAGCAAACCCGCCGCGGTTATGCGGAGCCGGACCAACGCGGACATCGCCATCTGGCAGGCTGCCGATTCGTCGATCTTCGGGTTCCGCGGACGTTGCCCCGCCTCGAGGTAGTCCGAGAGGTCGTCGATGCTGTAGCCGTCGAGGTCGTCCGGCTCCAACGCCAATACCTCGACCGCAGTCGCTACGTCCAGCACCGGCGCGTCCGCCCCAGCAGGAACCAACGGAGCACCCGATACAAAAACCGGCCGCTCGGGGGTAGTCGGGTTGTTGGGGGTTGTCATCGCCAGCCCTCCATCGCTCGAATCATGTTCTTCCGGGCCCGAGACAGCAAACCCCGGACCGTCGACACCGGTACATCCAGTTCAGCGGCGATGTCCTGGTAACTGTAATCCGCGAACTCTTTCAGAATCCAGCACCGCCGCTGGTCCTTGGGAAGCGCCTGCAACGCTACCGACATCGCCTGCTCCCGACTCGCTGCCTCATGGAGCCGGTCAGGCCGCTCCCATTCGGGTGCTTCCTGGTCGTGGTCATCGATGTCGACATGGCTTCGGAGCGCCCGCACCCGGTCGATTGCCTTCCGAGTTGTGATTCGCAGCAACCAGCCGCGCACCACAGCCGGATCAGACAACCGCGGCAACTGCTGCCATGCGGTGACGAACACGTCTTGGGTGACGTCGTCAACATCGGCAGAAGAGCTCAGGACACGGCGGGCGTATGCACGTACCACGCGGCTGTACCGACGCATCAACACCGCAAATGCCCGCACATCTCCCTCTGCAGCACGCGACGCCAACAGCGCATCCTCTGCATCCTCGAGCGCAGAACGCGCAGCAGCCTCCGGCACCACGCACCACCCTTCTACGGTGACCTCGGGTCAGCCACCATCCATTGGTTGGAACGCGACACAGACTGTCACATCGATGCAGCACCACCCAGGTCCTCCTGCTACCGCAACATCAATCTCTTCGGTTCCGCAACCCCTACCGATCGAGTCCGCGCCAGGCGCGAGCTGTGGTCCCCTACCACGTAGACCTGCTCGTTGCTCAGTTGCAGAGCACCGACACGAGTATTTAAGTCGAGCGCCGCGTGAACGCGCGGAGGGTCTTGCCCGCGCAGCGCGCGTTCCACGGAGCTTCTGCGCCATCGCCAAACCACCGATGCGGCCCTTCATGATCGGCGGAGAGCATGCAGGTCCAACAATCGAACCGGCTGTCGCATCTCACGGTGAAATCGTAGGGGCAGACCCGGCGAGATTCGCGTGGTTCGACCTCGCGGGGGCACGCTAGCCGGTCAGGAGAGGGCGACGTTCGCCTGAACCTCGCGGATACGCACAGTCAGTTCCTCCACAGAGGATGGGTTGTTGTCCTCGAGTTCGTCGTCGGGAGCCGCTTCGGCTGCGAGTGGGATGCCTGCCCCTAGCAGCACTGACGTCTCCGAGGCGTATCCAGTCCTGTCGACGGTCGGAACGGCGATGACGTCGCTCGCTTTGATCTGGGCGAGGATCGCTGCGTAGTGGAGAACGGCGTCGGCGACGTCGTCCGTGACGAGAATGGGCGTACCGCCGTACATCAGGTTCTTCATGGCCTTCGACCTCTCAAGGTTGCGGGTCCACACCACGGTAGGGATCCCGCACTGGAAGGCGACACCTGTTGCACGTACTGGACAACGGAACGCGACCCGAAAATGCCAAGTTGGTCTCCGGGCGGAGCGCGCCCCGTCCTGATCGGTGGGAGAGGCACCGCTCGGAGGGGCGCGACGGTGCGCGGAAAATTGTCGCGCCTGTCGTTCCGCGCCGACCATGCCGTCGTCGACAGGGTGCCAGAACGCTACGCAGCGACGTTCGCTCTGACCGCCGTTGTGCGCTATTCAGCGGACGAGTTGACCGAGGGCGTCCACAATCAAAGCTGGCGGTAGGAGGTCGGCATGAACGCATCGCAGTACGAGCGCGAGCCATCGGTTCCGCCAGCACGGATCGAGACGATGGCAGGGCTCCGACGTCGATTCCGCCGAGGGGAGGCGTCCCCCGCATCCGCGGAAGGGCACATGCCCGACCTGTTCGAGATGATTTCCGAAGCCAACGTGTTCCCATCCCAACATCGGTCTGCTCCGCCCCCTGAGGCCCAACCGAGGATTCGCCACTCGGCGACGTGCGGGGAAGCGGACGGGGTCTGATCGTTGACCCCGTCCGCTCCGGGCACGCCCGCATCGGACCGCCCTGACGAGGTCAGGAGCTTGCTCGAACCGGCCTCACCGCGAGGGTAGGACATGCACCGCCTGGAGCACCAGGTCCAGGCTGAGCGCCAAATGACCAGCTCGAGGTGCTCCTTTGCTACCGAGAGGTATCGTGCGCAGTGCTACAGCGCGGACCCTAGCCGCGTCCGTCCACGCAGTGGACGGGGCTCGTCAGAATCAACGTCGACCCGACGACGTCGTAGCACGGGGACACCCGTTCCAGACCCGAACTGAGAACGGGTGCCCTCGCTACGACAGTTCTATCGTGCGCGGCCGACACCGCCAGACATGACGAGCGACGGCTGGGAACTGTCACGTGGCACTGTCATCTAACTCGGTGGAGATCGTGACGACGTAGCCGTAGAGGTACTCGGCTTGACCTTCGGCGAAGATGCTCGAGTACGAGCGCCATCCGGAGTGCTGGAGGCCGACGCCTCCGGCTGGATCGGTCGGTGTCCTACTGGGCCGAGCCCATGAGCTCGAAGTGTCGTGCACGGGTTAAAGGCGAGCGGCACCGGCGACGGGGACGATCCCCGAACAGACGCGTTGTCCACTCCATGTCAGCCGGACACAGCTCCCAGGCGACGGCATCCCCCGGCGCCACAAGCAGGTGTGGTTCCACGACCTGCCAGTCCGTCAACCACACGAGCACGCGGTGATCATCGCACCCCAGGTCCCGAAGTTCATCCTCGCGTCCCTGAAGACGGTCGGCGTCTGTGGTCGCCCACGTGTCGACGGTTGCCGAGTCGATGACACGGGTTGCTGCGGTACCAGTTCCAAAGCGGTAGGAATCTGGACGTGGATCGGTGGCGTTGCGCTTGAGTGGTCGGATGAACACACAGTCACGTTGGACGACGGCCTCTGCTGTTGTCCTGCTCGGTGTGGTGCTTGCCGGCTGTAGCTTCACCAATACGCCGACTCCGACCACCGCACGAACCGTCACCGTGACCGCGACACGCTCAGCGACGGCTCCTGCTGTTCCGCCGACCGTCTCGCCGATAGATACCGCCGGCGCTGACACGGGTACTGGCACGGCCGGCCGCGCACCCGATGAGGACGCGCTCCGCTGCACGACCGAGCATCTCAAGGGTAATTTCGCCGGTCGGACCGCTGGCGCGTCGAACGTCGAGGAAGAGCTCCACCTGACCAACACCGGCACCACCGATTGCACGCTCCAGGGTTGGCCCGGAGTGTCCCTCGTCGGTGAGGACAACGGGACCCAGATCGGGCAGCCGGCCGAGTTCGACCGCAGCACCGCCCACGCGACCGTCGCACTCAAGCCGGGGACCACCGCAGTCGCCCGGCTCCACTACGTGCAAGCCGACGCGTTCGACCCAGGCACGTGTCGGCCCGTCACTGGCGACGGGTTCCGCGTGTACCCACCGGGATCGAAGACGAGCCTGTTCATCCCCGCGGAGGGCGTGCGAGGCTGTACGGCCGGCGACGAGACGATCTTCACCGTCGGCGCTCTCCACTAGCCGGCGAATCGCGTCGTCCGGGAGGTACTTGCTGCAGTCTCTGACGTTGACGTTGACGTTGCGACGGCAGTGGTTCTTCCGCGTAGAACCGGCGTCACTTTTGCCAGCGGTCCTGTGGGTTCGTGCTGCCAAATACGGCAGATCATCGATCGGCGCGTCGAGGGGGTCGGCGTCGCGGTTGGTCTTTACGCAACTCTGAGGAGATGCTTAGGATCGAGGTGTCGTCGTTTCCCTGACGGCATCTCATCTGCGGCGCTGACCCAACTCGTCATCGTCGCCAGGACGAACGGACACCCGTGACGAAGTCGTCATGGCGGAAGCTGCTGGTCGTGCCAGCTGTGCTCTCGCTCGCGCTCGGAGGAGCGCTCCTCACCGCAACATCCGCCAGCGCCGCACCCGGCAACCTCGTGGTGACGTCGCCGACGTCCGGCCAGACCACCGCCACGCGCGACGTGGAGTTCTCCGGGACGGCCGTCGCCGGCTCAAAGATCGTGATCCACCAGGACAACCAGGCCGGCGCCGTCCTGGAGACCGTCGAGACCGTCCCGGCCAGCGGCGCATGGTCGGTCGACCACGTGTATGCGGCGGACGCCGCAGTGTCGCAGACCGCGTTCATCGACGGGGTCGTCGGCGGCAGCGGGTTCAGCGACGCGAAGTCGGTCTCCTTCGCCCTGCCCGCCGCGGCGGCGCAGCTCACCGTCACGAGCCCCACCGCGGGCCAGTACGTCACCTCGCGCACCGTCACCGTGACCGGTACCGGCATCCCCACGGCGAACATCGCCCTGGTGCCCTCCGCCGGCACCCCGACCACCGGGATCCTCGTCGGCGCCGACGGCTCGTGGACCGGTCAGGTCACGTTCCCCGCTGACGTCGACCGCGCGCAGTCGATCACGGTCAACCAGATCCAGGGCGGAGCAGGCCGCGGGAGCCAGACGGTGAACGTCAACCTCCCCGCGACGCAGACGCTCGTCGTGACCACCCCGAAGGACGGCGACACCGCCGCCACCCGCACCGTGACGTTCTCGGGCACCGGCACCGCCGGCTCGCGGGTGTCGCTCGACGGAGACTTCCCGCTCGTGCAGGCGACCGTCGGCGACGACGGCGCCTGGAGCGTCGACGTCACCTTCGCCGAGGACGCCGCCACGCCCCAATCCGTCCGCCTGACCCAGGTCACGGGCGGCGTCGGCACCGGTGACGTCACCGTCCGCTTCTCGCTCCCCGCAGCGACCACCCCGCCGACGACGCCGATCGCGCTCGACACCCCGGTCATCACCTCGCCGGAGAACGGTGCCGAGGTCGTCGGCTCGCAGGTCACCTTCGAGGGGACCGGTACCCCGGGCAGCAACATCCTGCTCGTCGCTGTGCCCACCGACCAGGTCACCCCGACCGCACGCGCAGCCGCCCAGCCCGCCGACCCGACCGACCCGATCGTCGTCGGGACGGACGGCACCTGGTCCGTCACGCTGGCCGCCGCTCCCGGTGACTACACCGCAGTCGCGACGAGCTTCCTGCTCGGAGCCGACGGTCAGCCGGTCCTCGACACGAACGGCGACCCGGTCGTCTCCGCGCCGTCCGAGCCGGTGGAGTTCACCGTCACCGCGACCCCCGCCGCCGGCACCACGCCGGTCGGCACCGGCACCGGCTCCGGCACCACGCCGGTCGCCACGGGGACGGGCACCGTCACGCCGACCGGGGAGCTCGCCTTCACCGGCGCCGACATCACTCCCGCGGCGGTCATCGCCGGTCTGCTCATGCTGGCCGGCACGGCCCTGACCGTCGTCATGGCACGTCGCCGCTCACGCATCGCCTGAGTCGCACCGCACCACGAGGCGCCCCTCCGACCCTTGGTCGGAGGGGCGCCTCTCCTATGCCGGTGTACCAAGGCAGACGGACACATCGGTCACGGTGGCCCTGTTACGCGGACGGCACATTCAGCTCGCGCGGCGATACCACCGACGACCACATCTCACGTGCTGACCCTCGCTCTTCTCCGAGACGGGAAGCGCGTCTGGCGGGTCACTAGAACCCCAATCTGAGGCGATCTGTGACGACAACGCACCAGCCCCTCCTGTAGCCGACTCGAACTCCCGCGAGCGATCTACGAGGCAACGACCGCTCTCTGGCCCCCTAACAGGGCACATTTCCTACGTAAGATGTCACGATCGTGCAACGGAGTACGGGATTCCAAACCATTCGTCGGAGGCCGCCGAATACGTTGCACAGGCCGGGAAACACCCGGGCGCTCACCAGCCGGATATCGCTGGTTCTCCACCCTCAACGAGGGTGTGTTCGGCGCGCACAGCAGCCGCGCCGAGCGCGACACAGAAGAGGAACGAAACCATGCGCAAGATCACCAAGACCACGGTCTCCCTCGCCGCCGCTGGCGCGATCATCCTCACCGGTGCCGGGTTCGGCGTCTCCGCCGCGCAGGCCACCCCGACCATCCACACGGTCGCGTCGTCCTCCTCGAAGATCCCCGCGCCCGGTCGCATCGGTGCCCGAGGTCCTCGGCGGCGACACCTCCGTCGCCCTCGACAAGGGCTTCACCGACGCCCTCACCTCCCTCAAGCTCACCCCCGGCGTCTCGGGTTCCGCGAAGCTCGCCGACGGCGCCGTGTCGTTCCCGATCACCGCCGGCTCGGTCACCTACTGGAGCCCGGACGGCAACTACCGCCCCTACGTCCAGGGCCTGCTCAACCACGACGACTCCGGCCTCACCCTCAAGGCCGGCGACACCACCGTCACGCTGGAGAACTTCGTCGTGAACCCCGGCTCGTCCAAGCTCTACGGCGACGTCCTCGTCAACGGTGAGGTCGCTGCCCCGAACGCGTACCTGTTCTCCCTCCACGGCGGCTCGCTCAAGGCCCTCCAGCTCGAGGGTGACAACGCGATCCTGACCGGCACCACCGTCCACATCTCCCCCGACGCCGCGAAGCTGCTCAACAGCACCTTCAAGACCGACGCCGTCAAGGCAGGCCTCCTCGTCGGCACCGCCACCATCACCGCGCAGATCAAGTAAGCACTTGATCGCAGGCCCCTTGGGTGCCTTCTGAGCCGGGGAACGGAAACAGCATCTCGCAGCAGCGAGGTGCTGTTCCCGTTTTGGGGGTCTCCGCCGCACTGCGGATACAACTACCGTGATCGACCGACCGACCGATCGATCGGAAGGGTAGGTGAGCCGCGTGACTGCACGGACCACGGCCGCGTTCACTGATACTGGCATCGCGGCCGCGCTGGTCGCACGAGACGCAACAGCGTTCGACGGCCTCTACCGTGCGCTTGCACCCGGACTTCGGCGCTTCACGCGGAGCATCATCCGCGACGCCGACCTTGCCGAAGACGTCACACATGACGCTTTCATCGAGCTCTGGGAGCGCCCCGAACGATTCGACCCCGCCAAGGCCTCGCTGCAGTCCTGGTTGCGGACCATCGCGCACCGGCGAGCGATCGACCGCATCCGATCGAGTGAGTCCTCACGAGCCCGAGACCTCCGCATCGGAAGCCGCGATCAGGAGTACGGCGATGCCGGCATGGATGCCGTGGACACGATGCTCATGCGCCCACTGCTCGTGACTGCCCTCGCCGGGCTCAGCACGAAGCAACGCGACGCTGTCGTGCTGCGGTACCTCCACGAACTAACTGGACCCGAACTTGCCGAACGGCTCGGCGTGACCGTCGGCTCCGCGAAAACTCGAGCGCGCGATGGGATACTCGCGCTGCAGACACTCCTACCGGCGCGAGCCGCATGAGCAGCACGTGTAAACCGCGACGTCGCGGGGGGCAGTACACGCTGTGGGACAGTGCGCAAGGTGAGCACGACGGCAGTTGATACTCTGTTATGAAATCCCAGCTTCATAACAAACGATCGGTGGTCTGATGCAGCCAAGCCCCTACACCCCAGGGGAGATTGCCCGAACTGTGCCTGGGCGTGCTCAGCAGATCGCTGAGGTCGACGAACGTCTGTCCACACTGATTGACCTCGGCCGCCTGGTGGGCCGCATCCGGGTCGACCACGCGGCCCGCGGCTTTGGGAAGACCTCCCTCCTCCGGGAATACCAGCGTCATGCTGCAGCACGTGGCGCAGTGACGGTGTGGGTGACCGCAGGCGAAGAACAGGGACTGGTGGCGCAGATCGCCGCCGAGCTCCGGCGCGCGACCGACGGGTTCAGCGGCAAAGCACGAGCGGCGCTTCGGAGCAGGATCGAGACGTTGCAGCTCTCTGTTGGGGTGCCAGGTGTCGCGACCGCGACCGGTACCTTCCACCCAGCGAACAACCGCCAAGAACTCGAGCTGTCGGGGGCGCGCGCGCTTGAGGCCGTAATCGCGGCAGCCGCCAACGAATCCCCCCTGGTCATCCTCATCGACGAGATCCAATCCGCCGACCCAGCAGGGCTTCGCACGCTGGTCTACGCCTGGCAACACCTGCAAGGCGAAGGCTCCGACGTTCGTGCAGCAGTATTCGCCGCCGGGCTCCCAAACGCGCCCGAGACGATCGCGGGGATCGTCACCTTCAGCGAACGTCTCGCGTACCGGCCCCTCGGGCCACTGCATCGGGAAGCAGAGGAGATCGCGCTCATCGGCCCCGCACGAGCACTCGGCGTGCACTGGTCACCGCCCGCCGTCGACCGAGCTCTGGAAATCGCACAGGGGTACCCGTACTCCGTGCAACTCATCGCGGATGCCGCATGGACGGCCGCCGGCCGGCCGGACCCGGGCGGCATCATCGACATCGACGCCGTCGAGCACGGCCACGTCGCAATGCAAGCGGACCTCGAAGCCCTCTTCCGCGCGCGGTGGTCTGCCTGCTCACCAGCCGAACGACGCATGCTTGCCGCTATCGCGAATCTCGGCGACGGTCCCGCGTCCCGTTCATCGATCGCAGGGGCACTCAACACCGGCAGCAACCAGCTCTCGACACCGCGCGCGCGCCTGATCGACAAGGGCCTCATCCAACCCGCCGACCGCGGAATGCTCGAGTTCACCATCCCCGGCTTCGCAGCGTTCGTTCGCGACACCGAGATGTAGCACTCTCCCGTCTCGATGCAAGAAAGGCCGACCATCTCTGTCAGGCTAGGAGCCCGTCCCCGATTGGAGCACAAACATGGCGCAGAAAGTCACCACGCACATCGTCGATGACCTCACCGGCGACACCATCGAAGACGGCGCCGGCCGCACCGTCACCTTCGGCTTCGACGGCACCAACTACGAAATCGACCTCACAGACAACAACGCCGACGCGCTCCGCGACGCGTTCTCCGACTACATCGCCGCCGCCCGGAAGGTCAGCAGCCGCTCCGGCCGTGCCAGCATCGGGAGTGCGCCACGGCGTGGTAACTCGGAAGAACTCGGGAAGATCCGCGAGTGGGCAAACGCAAACGGACATGACGTCTCCTCGCGCGGCCGCATCAGCCAGGCAGTCCGCGATGCGTACGACGCCGCACACTGACACCACTCCCCCACGCGCAACAACGGCCGGTCATCCCACGGGGTGACCGGCCGTCACTGTCCGCGCCGATAGCGGTCTCCTATGTCAACTCTCGGCCGTCCGTTGATGGGCCACGCATAATCTGACATCACAACCAGCGGTCGCGTTCCACACCAGTTGGTAGTTCTATCGGCAACTCGACCTGCTCTAACAAAGCATGTCGGTCTGCCATCTGCCAGTCTTATTACATGATGATTTCTCGGATACCGGTACGCCGAGGTGCTGCTGCGCTGGCTGTCGCGACAGGCATCACTGTCACTCTCGCCGGGTGCGCCTAGGAACAAGCTGACCCGCTCGAGGTCACAAACACTGCAACGATCAACGACATCACGGACAACACGGACACGGGCTTCTACACAGTCGACTCGGCCGTGTTGAACACGACATCCGTTGACACGGAACTGACCCTCGGGTCCACGATCCTCAAAAGTAACGGGATCAAGTTCAGTCCGGTGTCAACGATCACGTTTAGCGACGGTACAGAGCTGACGTGTGAAGCCGACGACCCACGTAGGGTTCCGTCGCTCGTGGACACTACGGACTCCTGGGATTTCGCTTGTGATGCAAACGAGTTTCCGGAGGACAGCGACGGCGCGAAGCTCGTTGTCGTCGATGACTACAACTGACGTCACAGATCCTGCTGGCGGCGAGCAGCGGGCAGCGGAATCGCCACGAGGGAGCCGGCGGCGGTGCCAAGTATGTGCGTGCCGACCCGTAGATTGAAGAGAAGCTCGCTGATCGGAGGACCCAGTGTTGAAATCGGAATTCCAGGCGCATCCGCTGTGGGACACGTTGCAGACGGCATCAACGCTGATCGGCTCTCTTCATGACGCGGTGAGCGATGCGGAACGAAGCGAGCTAAGCCGGGTTCGAGAGTTGCTGGCTTTCTCGCAGGCGGTGAAACCGCTCGGCGCACACAACGCCCGCCGGTTCAACCAGGCACTTCTAGACGACTTGCACAGTCCGTGGACCTCCGCGCTGTCCTACTTGCAGAACCGGTCCACCGCCGCCAGTCCGTCTTACACCGATCAAGCCGTCATCTATGCCGAGGGCACCCTGCAACCGCTGTACGCGATGTGGACGCCTCCGTTGCCTCCGGCGCAACAGGCGCAGCTCCGTAGCTTCTACGACGACCTCGTTGAACAGCAGGACGTGGACATCGCCCGCCTACACGAGAAACGAACTGCGCTCGGCGAACGGCTGGAGGAGCTCGGCGAGGAGGCGGAGCAGCGGTTCACGGTGGCCTCTACGGCGTTGGAATCGTTGCAAAACACGGCGAGCAGTGTCGGCGAAACCGTTGACGGGTACGAGACGCGCGTTGACACAGTCGTCGACAACGGCACCAAACGGATCAACGAACTTGAGTCGACAAACACGAAGAACTATACGGCGTGGCAGCAAGCGCAAGGGGAGCGGTTCGATGAGGACTTCGCCCCATTCAAGGCGGCGATCGAGCAAAAACTCCAAGAAGCCGACGGCACGCTCCAACGACTGCGGGAGACAAACAAGGAGTACGAGACTCTTACTGCAGCGGCGGCAGCGAACACCCTCGCACAGAGTTTCTCACGGGAGGCGCTCACCACTCGTGTTGTCGGACTATGCCTCTACGGTCTGGGGTTCGTGCTGCTGTGCACAGCGGCGGTACCACTGATCCTGCTGCTAACCCGGCCTGTGGAAGAGGGCGCCGGGGAGGCGCTGTGGGCAACGTTCGCTGTCCGCGCCGCCATCGGGGCATTGGCTGCATCCGCCGCCACCGTAGCGATCCGGCTCGGATCACGGTTCGTGTCGTCTGGGCAAGATAGCAAGCGCACGGAGTTGGAGCTTCGGGCGTTCGGACCGTTCCTGGCGAACGTCGACAAGTCCGAGTCCGACACCGCTCGGTTGGAATTCGTGGACCGTGCCTTCGGACCACGTGCTGTCGATGACCGCCACGACGAAGCCATCCCGGTATCGACGTTCTCGCAGATCCTCGCTGCGGTCACCAAGCTCATAGGTCGCTGATTGGTCCCAGGGGACGGGTGAACTCGGGATGCCGAGGAGCGTCCGCGGTAATTCCTACGGTTGCCAAGGCGGTGTCGGTTTGCGGCAAGTTTCGCCCTGCGATCAGTCGTCGAACCTCTCGAATCTTTGTCTCGCTCGACGTGCGCTGCTATGTAGCGGTGAGGTATACCCCATTGCAGCAGTCGCTCGGGTAATGCCATTGCGTTGCAATGGGTCCCCTCTTCCCCGCGCCACGGATCTGGGCGAGGGTCTGGACGCGCATGATCTGGGATCAGATCATGCGCGCGTCGTTGGGCGGTAGCTCCACCACGATCGGGAGCGGCGTGTAGTCGTTGTCGGCGAGGTGGCCTGCCTGGTTGCATGCTCGGAACGGTCCCTGCTGCTTGTCGAAGAGGATCCGGGCGTGGTGGTCCCAGTGCTGCACCCACCACCCGGATTTCGCTCCCTTGTCTTCGGACATACGCTCGGCCGCTTGCTGGTACGCCTTCCATGCGACGTAGAGCCGTTGTACGACCTCCGGGTGCTTCCACCACTCCGGGCACCACGCCGGCTTCTGCGCGATGGGCTGCTGATACGCCTCGACCTGCCCGATTTGCTCGCTCACCCACTGCAGGAACGCTTCGCGGGGATCCTGCTTCGGCTTCCGTGGGGGTGCGGCCGCGGGGTCCCCCGGTCCAGACGGAAGGACCTCACCGGTGCCGGGATCTGCCGACGGCGCGCCCTCGTCGTCGACGGGCGGCGGTGCGTCCTCGTCGTCGCACGGCGGGGGCTCGTCCCCTCCCCCTCCGCCGCCGGCTGCACTGCTGCCGGGGCCGTAGCCGGCGGGCCAGTGTTCAGGATCAAACGGGCTCGACACGGCCGGTTCTGTCCGTCGTCGACGGCCGTTCCGCGGCCGTCTTCTTCTCCTTGACGATCTTCCCGTTCTTGACTTCTCGGCCCTCGATCATGGCCTTGAGCACGTTGTCCAGGAACCACGGCCGGGTGCGGATCAGCACCGGCCCGACGTCGCTCCCGTCGAACACGGCCCGCCATTTCGGCAGGTGCGCCAGTACGTCGGGCGGAAGGATCGGCTTCGACTTCGACACCCGCGATCGGGTCGACCCGTTGCGGCCCGAGGACGTGTTGGTGGTCCACTCGTCGTAGTTGCCGATGCTCTCGGAGAACCGCTTGAGGAACGGCGACTGCGTCGATTCCCCGCCGCCGTAGACACGGATCGACGATGCGCTCCACAGGGTGTCGGCACCCTCGTTGCCGAACACCCGGACAATCTGCCCCCACGACTGGAAGTACATGCCGAGGATCAGGCCCATCGAGCCGTAGAACGAGACCACGTCGGGCAGCTCAGGCCACCGGACGATGTTCGCGACCTCGTCGAGCTCGAACACCACGGGCGTCGTGATGCGGCCACCGTCCGCGGCCGCCGCCCGCTCCCCGGCGCGGGAAATCGACCGCACCAACGCCGCGACGAACGCGCCGCCCGATCCGGGACCGTTCCGGGAGATCAGCACGGCGGTGTCCCTGCCGCGGACGAACGCTTCCGCGTTGAACTTCCGCACCCCGGGCGCACTCGTCCACGCCAGCAGCGTGTCGTTGGCGATCGCGGACGCCATCCGCTGCGCGGTGGCGTAGACGCTGCCCCGCGTCTTGTCCGGCTGGCCTTGCAGGCCGACCAGCGCCGATGCGGGACCGGTCTGGCCGTGCCTCTGCATGATCGCGCGGATCTCCGCGTGCTCCTGCTTCGTGATCCAGCTGTAGACCTGCCCGAGCCCCATCCCGTCGAGCTTCGCGGCGAGGAGGGCGTAGGCGAACAGGTCGCGGCCCTGCGAGTCGAACTGCGCGTCGCTCTTGCTGTCCGCGTCCTTGGTGCTGGCCTCGAAGATCGCCGCGAGCTCCTGCGCCGTGGTGAGATCCTCGACGTCCCACAACGGGTCGTAGATGAAGTCCGGCCACGGCTCACGTCGGTACACCTGCGTCGGGTCGTACACCCACGCGTCGCCCATGCGCTTTCGGCCGGCGAGGACCTCCTTGACGCCGTCGACTTTGTTCGAGGTCATCACGGCTGGGCCGGGCGCCTCGAGTACGTGCCGGACGACGGAGCCGGTGGTCTTGCCTCGTCCGGGCCCGAAGATGTAGATCGCGACGTCACGCCACCCCTGCCACACCCAAGCAGATCCCGTCCCGACGAGCGTGCCGATCTTCTGTCCGGGCGGCAGGTCGACCGCGTTCGGGTGCAGCTGCTGGGCATCCTTCCGCCGGCGTGGGTACAGCACCGGCGCCAGGTTGTTCCCGGCGCGCAGGTGCCGTTGCATCCGGTCGACCGGATTGCCGCCGCGCGTGCTGACCAGGAACAGCACCCCGCCGGCGAGAACGAGCACCACCACGGCGACGATCAGCGGCACACTCCACCACGGCCATTGGAACTGCTCGAGCGCCGTCTGGAACGGGTCCGGTGTCGTCGTCTTCATCAGTTGCTCCCCTGCTCAGCGCATCCGGTGAGGGTGCCCTCCAGTGCGTGTTCGTCGGCCGCCTCGAGCGACAGCCGCCACTTCGTGGCCACGGCCACGAACGTCGTGGCGTAGGTGCACGCGTCGCCGGTGTTCGCCGGCATCCACTCCCCGGGACCTGCGTCGGACTTCTGCTCGTTCGCGGGCCCGTCGACCGCGGCGAGGTTCACCGGGTCGTTGGCGAACTGCTCTCGTTGCGCGGGCGTCCACGCCGCCGCTCCGTGCTGCCAGGCGAGCCCGAGCGGGTACCGGTGGTCGATCTGTACCGCCAAGCTCGACGTCTCCCCGCGGCGGAAGGCAATGGTGTGGCCCGTGTACGGGTCGTGCAGCGTCCCGGAGAGCACCACGCACCCGCGGGTGCCGGCGCGGGTAACAACGCCCGCGAGGTCTCGGCGCAGCGCGTCGTTGCGGGTGTCGCAGCCGTTGTGGTCGACGTCGGCCCACGCCTGCCCGAACGCGGCCCGGTCGTACCCGGGGACGTAGGCATCTGACACTGCCAGGGCGTGGAGGTCCTGCAGCGCATCCGACGCCGTGGCCGAGGACGCCGTGCTCGAGGTGGACGGAGCGGCCGTCGACGCCGGCAGGCTGTCACCAGTCGCAGTGCTCGGATGAACGTAGGGAGCGGCGATCGCGCCGAGGCCGGCGGCCGCGACGAGGACCGCCGCGGTGAGGAGGTGCTGCTTCATGCGGCGTCTCATCGGGGGCCCCCTCTCCGGTCAGCCGCTTCCGCCTCAGCAAGCAACTGGCGGACGCGGCGCCGGGACAGCCCGGATGCTTCCGCGACTCCGTGCTGGCCGAGCACCGGGACGGCGGCGACGATCATCTCGTCCCGCTGCCGGCGGGCCTTCTTGTACGCGTCGACGACGTCGTGCAGAGCGTCCGCGACGCCGGTCATGGTGCGGCCGATCCCGGTCATGCTCACCACGTCCGTCCGGTCCAGAGCGCTACCGCCGGCACATCCCGCAGCCCGGGCCCGTCGAGCTCCAGTCCGCCACCGAACCGCACGACCGGCTCGGCCGGCGCGAGGGCCGCCAGCCGATCGAGGACCGCGGCAACGCTGCCGAGATCATCGGTGAGTGCATCCACGCGTCGGTACCGGTGGTCGGGCTGGTACTCCAGCAGGTCGACCATGTGCTCGGGAGCGGTGACCGCGAGCAGGTCCGGTGGCATCTCCCCCTCGAGCGGGGAGAACAACGCGCCGACCGACGCGGTCCGCCCTCGCCACACGAGCGTCGTCCCCTCGAGCGCGGCGAGGTCCTCGAGTGTCACCGTGGCCGCGTCGACGCGGTGCGTGAGTGCTGTCATGGTGTGCTCCTTGCTTCGTTCGTGTACCGGCGTCGACGGCGCTCAGAGGCCGTCGACGGGTCGCCAGACCTGGCCGTTGGGGGTACCCCACACCTTCTGGATCTTCACGACGTCGCCGGGCTTGGGAGCGGCGATCATCATGTCGCCGCCGAGGCTGATCCCGACGTGCCAGGCGTCGTTGCCGCCCCAGAAGATGAGATCCCCGGGTTGCGCTTCCGACAGCGGGTGCATCTGCCTGCGGGCGACGCCGTTGCGCCACTGCGTGGTCGCGGAGTGGCCGGCGTCGATGTTGATACCGATCTGCGCGTAGGCGACCTTGGTCAGTCCGGAGCAGTCCCAGACGTTTGGGCCGGCGCCGCCGAGGACGTAGTTCTCGCCGAGCTGCTGCTTCGCGAACCCGATGACCTGGTTGATCTGCGCCGCGTGCGGCCCCGTCGCGGGCTGCTCGCCACCGACCAGAGCGTTGTTCGTGCCGCCAGCGGCGGCACCTGAGGCCGCTCCTGCGGTGCAGGTAGCGCCCTCGGTGGTCTGCGACACCGTCGACACCGTCACCCCGGACAGGGCGTTCATCATCTCGACCGCGTACGCCGACTTCGTCGCGTACGCATCCGGGAACGCCGATCCCTCGACGGCCTGAGCCGCCTCCCCCGGGTTCATGGTGTCCCAGCCGGGCACCTTCACCAGGCGTTCGTAGAACTCAGTTGTCGCGTAGCTGATGTCGGTGATCTGCGCGTGTGTGCCCCACCCCTGGGAGGGGCGCATCTGGAACAGGCCGGCGGAGTCGCGGTCCCCGCCAGAGAGGTTGTTGAGCGTGGACTCGGTCATCGCGGCCATGAGCGCGATCTGCTGGGCGTGCTGGGTGAGCCCGCGCTGCTTGCCGATCGAGATGATCGCCGCGGCGTTCTTCACCTGGTCACCGGAGTAGGGGCCGACCTTCGCGGGGAGGTTCCCCTCCTGCACCGCTACGGCGGTACCGGACACGGTGCCCGTCGCCCCGCAGGTCGCGGCCGCGGCGTCGTCGTCGCCGGCGCCGGTGATGATCGTGAACAGCACCACGACGACCAGGACCACGCCGAGGATCGGCGCGAGCGCGACGATCGCGATCATGCTCCCCTTGCCGCCCATGAGCTACTCCTGTCCGGCGTTGATGTAGGACGCCAGCCACGGATCCCGCTTGGTGTCGCGGTGCAGCGTCACCGTCACGGGACCGCCCGTCGACGCGGTGAACTGGTACGCCCGGTCCGTTGACGTCTGCTGGTCCCCGACGGGCTTCCCGTCGTCGTGGACGTCGGCGCACGGGACGTTCGCCGGCCGCACCGCCGAGTAGAGCTGCCACGCATCGGGGGTCAGGTACGGGGTGAGTGACCGCTGCCAGGTGTTCTTCGTCGCATCGGGCTCGCAGAACCGCTCAGCGACCGCGTGAGCGACGTCTCCCGAGGTCGGCGCTGCGGAAGCCGAGGGAATGGGTGACGACGTCGAGCTGGCGTCCTCGCCGCGGTGCGGAAGGTGTGCCCTGACCGCGAGAAGAATGAGCGCGATCGCAATGACGCCCAGCAGTGCAATCGCGATCGCGAGGTTCTTCTTCGTCATGGGCAGGTCAGAGCCCCTTCGCGACGGCAGCGCCGGCGGCGAGCCAGGCGCGCTGCGTCTCCGGTCGGAGGCCGCCGTAGTTGATGACGTCGGCACCGAGCCCCTTGTCGTACGGGATCGTGACGACGTCGCGGGCGAGGCCGGAGAACCCGGACGCCATCTTCGTCAGCTCCGCGTCGGGCAGGTCGTGCTTGTGCTTGCTGACCACGACGACGGCCTTGTCCGCGAGGTCAGCGAAGTGACCGCCGCGGGCGTGGAGCCCTTCAAGCAGGAGCGCTGCGGACTCGGCCGCTTTCGCTTCCCCGATCGTCGGGACGACGATCTGGTCCGCCCGCTCGATCGCGCGGAGCCACATCGGGTCCGTCTCGTCGTTGCCGGAGTCGATGAACACGAGCCGGTAGAACTTCGCGGCGACGTTGTGGATGGAGTCTACGGTCGTCGCGTCGAAGCGCTGCTCGGTGGCGAGGACCTCGGGCTTGGAGCGGAGGACGTCGTACCGGTCTCGGGTCTGGTGGTGCACGTAGTGCGCGAGGTCCGCGGACTGCGCGCCGGTGCCGAGGAGCCGTGAGACCTGCGGGAGCAGGTCGAGGATGCTCGCATCGTGTGGGCCCTGCTCGGTGGACCAGCCAAGGGTCCCGCGGGTCTGGTTGTTGTCCCACGCGAGGACGCCGGCGCCGCCGTGGCGGGCGAACACGCTCGACAGGCTGATGGTCGTCATGGTCTTCCCGACGCCGCCTTTCCCGTTGACGATCGCGATCGTCCGCGGGCCGGGCCAGTGCTGGCTCACCAGGCGCGTCCAGTCGCGTTCTGCGCGCTCCGCGGCCGACGGTGAGACCCGCAAGCCCATCCGGGCGAGGATCCCGCCGAGGCCCTGCGTGGCGGGTTCCTCGACCTCTTCGCGCGTGAGGAACGACTGCCGAGCTTCCCGACGCGTCGACGGACCAGCGTCGGCCTCCGACGCTGCCGGCGAGGTCGGCGCTGCCGGTGCGACGCGGAGCGGGTCGAGGGCAGGAGCGCCGGCGGGGGCGAGGCTGACCGGCTCCCCACCGAGTTCACGCGCTACGTCGACGTACTCACCTCGAGGGGCTGGCGGGATTGCCGGCGCTGCGGGCTGTGCTTCCCACGGGGATCCGGCGGCATTGTCGGAGACGGCACCAGTGACGGCCTCGACGGTGCCGGCCCCGTCGATGCTGAACAGCGTGTCGGCGCCCGTGCCGGCGTCGTAGCTGCGGACCACGACGGCCGCGCCGGTGCTCGCCGCGCGAGCGGTGAGCCACCCGATGGCGTCGGGGTAGGCGCTGTCGCCGGTGAACGTGGCGTCCCCGATGGTGATGTGGTCGCCGTTCGCGACCAGGTCGTAGTCGACGTGCACGGTGCTGTTCGGCATGATCGTTCGTCCTGTCTCTCGGCTTGTCGTCTCTGGGTTCGTCGTCACTGGTAGCGCTCGTCGGTGTCGTGGAGGGCCATCTGGGTCTGGGTGCGGAGCATCTGCACGGGGATCCCGACGCGCTCGGAGATCTTCAGCAGCACCTTCCCCGCGCCGGGAGGGGCACCCTTGGTGCCCTTCTGCCGGCGCGGGGACCGCCACGTCTTGGACGAGTTGAACTTCGCGACGAGGTCGATCTCCTTCGGCGTCAGCGACCGGACCTTGCTCAGTTCGTTGAGGTCGTCGCGGCTGAGCGCCATCAGCATCAGCAGCCCGGAGCGTTCGATGAACCCCTTGGCCTTCTCCCGGTCGTCCGCGTTCGGCAGCGACAGCAGGTCCTTCGGGGAGTGCGACACCTTGAGCTCCGCGGCGCCGACGCTGCGGTTGGTGCGGGAGAGGCCGTCGACGAGGTCCACCATGCCCTCGCAGGCGCGGATCGGGTACCAGAACTCATCCATCAGCGACGTGTAGCCGCCCCACGTGACCTGCGCTTGGTGGCGGTCGCCGTTGGCGTACGCCTCGGCTTCCTTCGCGAGTTCGTACTGCGCGAGCTCCCAGTGCGCGTCGATTGCGTCCATGCCGAGCGACCAGGTCGACAGCATCGCCGCGGAGAGCAGCTTCGTGTTCCCCTGCCCGATCGAGGACGTGTCGAAGCAGAACCCGCCCGGGTTGCCCGGTTCGAACTCGATCGAGTTCGTGCCGGAAAGCATTTGCCCCATCTGCCCGGTCATCAGCGATCGCAGCGACTCCCCGAGCCGCGCGAACCGTGTGTGAAACGCCTCCGGCGTGGACAGGCCGGTCCGCTCGAGCATGAGGGGAGACACTTCCGCGAACGCGCGCACCAGGTCCGCGGTGACCGCGGTCTCGTTCGGGCCGACGTGGTTCAGGATCGTGTCGACGATTGCCTCGACGGCGGTTTCCTCGATGTCGCTGAGTGGTTCGCGGCTGCCGCGGCTGATCTTCACGCACAGTTTCACCAGGTCGATCGACTTCGCCCGTGCGAGCTGCAGCAGCTCGGCGCCCACCTTCCCCCCGATGCGGCGGGCGGCGTAGCCGAGGGGTCCGGGCGAGAGGAGGTTCAGTTGGTGGCGGGCCTGCGGGCCGATGGACAACACGGTTCCGCCGAGCTCCTGGATCCACGGCACGTGTTCGCCCTTGATCGGGTCGAAGATCGCCGGCGTGAGCCCGCGGCCGACCTGCCCGCCGATGAGCGTCTGCGCCGTGCTGGACTTCCCGTTGCCGTTCAGGCCGAACAGGAAGGCCGAGGGCGAGGAAATGATGTTGGCCCGGTAGAGGGCGTCATGGTCGGTGCACACCGCGGTGTGGGTCATCATGTCTTCGCCGAGCGGGGATCCGTCGATCGGGCGGCCGGTGCCGGCACCGAACGGGTAGATCCCACACACCTGCACGCTGGTGGCGTACCACCGCGGCGGCTGCGGCATCTGCTCCCACCCGCCGCCGTTCGGGGCGAAGAACCCCGACGGGGTGCGGGTGAGCCGCTTGGTCATACTTTCCGCCATCAGGCTGCGCTCCTGTCTTGGATGAGGGTGTCGACGAAGGTGGCGTACTGCTCGCCCTCGAGGACGACGGTGTGGACCAGGACGAAGCCCTGGCTCGTGGCGGCCTCGAGCTCGTGGAGCCGGTCGGCGAGCTTGCCCTTCCGGGCGTCCGCGAGGTCGTCGCTCTTCGGCACGACGGTCTCGACGGTGCCGACGTCCTGCAGCCGCATCAGTCGGTCCGATCCGTGACGCCCTGGATCGCTGTCGCGTACGCCCACGGCAGGACACCGAGCGGGAGGGTGGAGTGGAAGCCGGCGGCGGCGTCGGTCTCCACGAACCGGTACGCGATGCCGGTGCCGTCGAGGATGTTCTTCAGCTCCGTGGTCGCGTTCCGGATCCCGCGCTTGGACGGCTCGAACGTGACCGTGACCTCGATCGCGAACGCCGTCATCGACGCGCCGGTCATCAGTTCCAGCTCCGTCTTCTTCGCGAGCTGCCGCCGGTACTTCGCCATCTCGTCGTCCTGCCCGGTGGCGGTGGTGGAGTTGCGGCGGGCGTTCGCACCGAGCTTCTTCGCCGCCTTGATCGCAGCCCCCGGGCTGAGCGGCCGATAGAACACGGCGGTGCGCTTGCGGAGGAACTTCCCGTTGGGCCGGAACAGCACCTCGAGGAAGTCCTCGGTGATGTGCATCTGCGGCGGGGCGACCATCATCGCCGTCATCGACGCGACCCCGTCGTGGTAGCAGATTCGCCGCTGGTCGTCGTGGAACTCGTCGGGGCCCGCCTGGGTGACCTTCATCCGGAACGGCAGCCCCGCGAGGTCGTCGGAGCCGAACTCCCGCGATCGCTCCGGCTGGTACGCGACGCGTACGGCACGGGCGAGGTCCTGGCTGGTGGCCACCGCGGGACTCCCGGCGCCGGCGCCCGCGAGGAGCGCCCGGTGGTTCGGCAGTTTCGCCGCAATGTCAGCTGCGGCCTCGTTGACGTTCTCGGCGAGCTCGTGGACGCTCCACACCACAGAGGTGAACACCTCGACGTCCGCGTAGGCCGGCGGCAGGGCCCGTGCGCCCTCGCGGAGCTGACGCTGCGCGGCCGCGGGGGCATGCGGCGAGACTTCGCCGTCAATCTTTGCGATCAGGGGGTCGACGGATTCCTGGGCGGAGTCGACCACGATCACGGCGCCCTCGATCGCGGTGTCCCGTGACAGGGACGCGATCCACCCGCCGAACTCGGACACCTGCGCGTTGATGCGGTCCTGCGGCAGCAGTGCGGTGCCGTCGGGGTGGCAGGTGAACGTCGCGGCAAGCAGCGGGTTCCGGGAGTCCTTCCGGTGGTGCAGGAGCACGTACTCCTCACCCTCACCGTCGACGCCCGTGATCTCCTCGAGGTCGGAGAGCATCCCGGGTAGCGCCGTCAGCGCGTCGTCCGGCAGCTCGGTGAAGAGCCCGGTGCGGTAGTGATTCGTTCCCGCGCGCTGGCGCTTGCGGTCCACGGACCGGTCCCAGACGCGGGCCGCGACCGTGCGACCGGCTGTCGGGTCGCCCCACCGGACGATGAACAGGGCGTTGCCGACGACGCCGGCGAGGACGGCGAGGATGCCCGCGAGCCACCAGCCGACGACGAGGCAGACGACCATGACCATCACGCCGGTCAGGAGCATCGCCCAACCGATGAGCGTCAGCCCGCCGAGGGTGCCCTTCGTGGTCGGCAACCAGTTGCCGAACCGGACCCGCTTTCCTGCTGTTGCGTCACTCACCGATCATTCCTTCCGCTGTGTTCGCTGCACCCTCAGAGCTGTCCGCCGCAGCTCCGGCCGCAGCCCATCCCGCGCGGCTGCCCGACGCCGGTCCAGAGCCGGAATCCGATGCCCCGCCCGCGGCAGGCGTCCCGCTACCGCTACCGCTACCGCCGTCGCTCGACCCGTCACTGCCGCCAGCACCCGACGCTGATTCCCCGCCGACCATGCCTGCGGCGCCATCGCTGCCCGAGCTGCCGGAGCTGGACGCGTCGCCGTTACTGCCACCGGCGGTCGGTGTGCTGTCCGATCCGAAACCGCCGGCCTGTCCACCCGCGGAGGCCATTTCGCCGCCCTCGGCAACGCTGGTGCTCGTCGTCGATGTCGTCGCCGCGGTGCCTGCGCCAGCTCCCGCGCCGGCAGAGGCCCCACCGGTGGCGACCGCCGCGCCGACCGCGACACCGGCCTGCAGCGCTGCAGCGCCGACACCCAGCGCCATCGCCCCGCCGATCGCGCCCCCGAGGGTCCCGGATGCGGGGATGAGGAGTCGCATGATCGCCGGCAGCGCCACAACGGCGAGGACGATGAGCATCAGCCCGTAGAGGACACCGCCGACGCCGTCCTGCCCGTCCTTGAGCCGCCACGCGAACGCGTAGATCGACGCCGCAAGCGGCGTGTAGATGATGAACGCGATGATCCAGGCGGTGATCTTCTCGAACGCCTGCTCACCCCGCTTGAGGAGGGCGTAGGAGGCCGAGATCTGCCAGAACGCGTTGAGTAGCAGCATCAACGCCTGTCGGACGAACATGATGACCCACTGCAGGCCGACGGCGATCACGCCGAGTAGGCCGAAGATCAGCGCCAGCCCGGGGGAAGCTGCGGCGAAGCCTGCGGCCGTGTACCCGCCGGTCGCGCTGATCCCGGATGCCTTGAGGATCCACTGCGCGTAGGCGTCACCGCCCCACACGAAAATCTGGATCGCCGCGGTTCCAAGTGTGATGACCGCGACTGCGCGACCGAGTGCGCCCATGACCTCCTGGAATGGCTCCCCGCGCCGCGAGTACATCACCCGGGCACCGGCGACGATGAGGCCGAGGGTGAGCAGCGCGATCGTGATCGGCAGGGACGTGTCCTGGAACCACTGAGTCGCCTTGTTGTCGAGCGACACCAGGAACCCGGAGCCGGTCCAGCTCGTCAGGAACTGCTTCATGATGTCGTCGTAGGCCGAGAACATCGTGTCCGCAGCCTGCTTGAAGCCACTGGAGGCCGCGGCCCCCACGGCGTCTCCGACCGCGCTCTTGGCCGCATCGCACCCGATTACGAGGTGACAGACCGTGTCACCGACGCCGTTAGCCATCTGAGCCTCCCCAGGCGGTGAAGTCCCCTTCGGAGGGGGTGAGTGGGTTGCCGGAGTAGAGCGCGCCGTTATCGAGAACGGTCATCTTCCAGTCGTCGTGGGTCCAGGTCATCGTCAGCGGGACCGCGAAGTACCCCGTCGAGCTCGACGGCTGTGTCAAGACGACGTCCACCACCGCGCGGTTCTTCGCGAACGACTCCACCGAGTACCCGGCGACGCTGATGCCCTGCGACCGCAGGTCCTCAGGCGCCGTCTGCGCCTTCACCGTGCTGTCGACAGCATCCGCCTTGCCGGGCCCGTCCTCGATGTAGAAGTTCAAGAGCTCCTTCACGCTGTGACCCGTGTCGTACTGCCCCAGGTACGCCGTGGTTGCCGCGAGAGCAGCCCCGGACTCGGTGCGCGCGAAGCATGTGGGGAAGCCGTCGACCTTCTTGGTCGGACCGACCGCGCCCGATACCGGCCATGTGATGCCGCCACGGCCGGCGTGCCACCGGAGATCGGAAGGCACCGCGGAAGCGGCCGCACCCGTCGTTGGGACGTCGCACGCTCCAGTAGGTGCAGCGGTCGGTGCGTTGTTCGCTGCCGTGGGTGCAGCCGCTCCGCCGTTCTTCACTGGAGCGAACACGCCGAGGACAATGGCGAGCAGGACGACGATCACCACGAGAGCGAGGACGATGATCGCGCCCACTGCGGCGGGCTTGGAGTTCCAGCCGCGCCTGACGGTGTCGCCGATGCCCTTGTTGTTGCGGTTGCGTTGTGCCATGACGGCCTCCCGGAGTTGGTGTCGGTTACGCGCCGGGGATCTGCTTGCAGTTTGCCGACACCGACCCGAGGAAGATCGAAGCCACCCCCGCGGCGGCGCCGATCAGGGCTGCACCGCCGATCCACCAGCCGAGACCCTTGAGGGTCTCCCCGCCATCGTGGCGCTTGCCGGAGAAGAACATGCCGATGCCGAGGATGATGAGCGCGATGATCCCGAGCGCGATCGCGACGATGCGGGTCCAGAGGGTGGCGGTGTCGAGGGCGTCCTGCGCCTTACCCGGCAGGCAGTACGCCTGTGCGACGACCATGCCTGCACGGCTGCTGGCGTCGACGAGCTTGGGTGACTTGGCTACGACGGCGTAGATGGCGTTGCTGATCATTCGGCCTTCTCCTTGTTTGACTGCGCCCCCAGGAGCGCCTTGGTGACCCGTTGCGCGGGTCGGGCGAGCTGCCCGGCCAATGCAGGGGAGATTTCTGCCACCGCCCGGAGGCGGGGAAGCCACGGCACCGACACGACCGGTACGGCGCCGGCAAGCACGCGTTGTTCGCGTGCCGCGGCCGGGACGGGCTTGCCGGGTGCATCGGCAACGACCAGAACGGCGTCAACGGCGCCTGTGCCGAGCGCGTGGATCGCGGCCTTGGTCGCGTTGATGCCGGCGGGTGTCGAGCGGCAGACGAGCACGACCGGACCGGTGGGCTCATCAGTGAGCTGCACCTCCGGGAGGTCGAGCAGGAGGGCCCATGTGCTGGCACCGGCGCCGGCGTGCACGCCGACCAGCGGCGGCCGCGACCGTGTCGGGGTCACTGGCTGTACGCCCGGGCCTGCCCAGGCCGCAGCGTCGTCGCCCTCGGCCACCGAGCTGCCATCGAGCCGTAGAACGACCCTGGTCACTCGCGCCCCATCCGTGATGACCACGCGAACCGGTGCGGCCGCTTGAGCGATGCCGGCGGCGGTATCAAGGATCGTTCGGCGGAGGTCCTCCCCCGTCGCCACGGTGAGGACGTGGCCGTTTACTGCCCACATCGGGCCGACCGCGTGCGTGACGATGACCGGCGGGACGAGCTGGGTGCCGCACTCGGTGCAGAACCGAGGGCCGAGCTTCTGGCTGCCGCAGACCAGGCACGCGCGCGGAGCATCGGGCGAGCCCTGGCTCGAACGCATCTCCTCTGCTCCACTCATGTCCATGAGTGTTGCAGATTTGCAAGATCATCGCAACGAGCTGGCCTTAGTCCAGGTTACTTAACATCCTCGGCATCACTTTGTCGCAGATTCGCAACGATCCAGTCGTCGACGTGGGCGGCGAAAAGCTTCGGTGCTGCGTTCCATTCCATCGCGTGCGGGCTTGCCGGGAACTGTTCAAGAACGACGCGGTCCGAGCTAGCGGCGAATGCCTCAGATGCTGCGAACGGCGTGGTCAGGTCACCCGTCGAGTGGATGACCAAGGTGGGGATAGACACCGTCGGTAGCGCCTCCGTCAGGCTCAGCGTCAGTGGCAGGCCCAGCACGCGCGCACCGAGCCGTGATGACAGCAGGGCGATGGCTGACGACGCGAGCCACCGCGGGACGTGTTGACGGGCCATCCCGTAGTGGATGGTGCGTGCCCAGCTCACGACGGGCGAAACGAGCACCAACGCGTCGATCGAGGCGCCCTGCAGACCACGTGTTGTCTCCTCGAGGGCCACCGTTGCGCCGAGCGACCAACCGACGACGACGATGCGTGCTGCACCCTGCGACCTGGCGTACGCGATTGCTGCGTCGAGGTCCTGCCACTCTGCTTGTCCGAGTGCTGAGGGTTCGCGTGTCTCGCCGGCAGCCTCGCGGTCGCCTCGGTAGGAGATTACCAGCGACGTGTATCCGGCCCCGGCTACTGCTTGGACGCTCCGTAGCGCTGAGTCGCGACCGGCGAGCATCCCGTGCACGTGGATGACCCACGTGGATGACGCGGCGCCGGTGCCGGCGTACAGCCACGCGGGCTGGGAAGCGTGGTCCGTGTGGATCTCGACGCTTGCTGGCGGCGTCGTTGTGACGTTCGTCGGAGTGAACACGTTCCCCGCCGCTCGCCCGTCGGTGCCCGCCTCTAGCGCTGCAGGCTCCGCGAGGTGACGCACCACGGTGCCGTCCGCGTCTTCCTCGTCGACGGCGGAAGTGAGCACGGCCAGCTTTGTCTCGTCGTCGTAGAGGAGCCCGATGATCCCGCCGAAACGCGTCAGCGGGTTGCTGGTGAGCTCTACGTCCCCGCTGGGGCTGACGTGGAAGATCTTGGCGGGCCGGGCGCGCTGTGGGAACACCACGGCGCGCGCGAGCAGGAGCATGGCGGCGCAGTAGGCGGCGGCGAGCACGACCACTGCGATGGCCACGATGATGAGCGCGAGCATCAGGGGGTGACCTCTCCGAGCTTGTTGGACAGCGTGTGTTCAACGACCGCGAACGTGATTCGTTCGGCGGTGGAGAGCTCTTGCAGGCCGACCTTGACGCGGTCGCGGATGTTGGCGGCGGAGTCGAACGCGAGCTGCCGGTTGGACCAGCGGCGCGCTGTCGCCAGGGCAACGCGGTTCGCTCGGTAGTCGGGGCCGTGGCCGCGGGCGTCGACGCTGACGGTCCAGCGGGCGGCGGCCCACCAGAACGTGCGTGCGCCGAGGATCCAGATGAACCCGGCGACGGCGATGAAGATGCCCGAGAAGAAGGGCACCTCGGCGACGTAGTAGTAGTGCTCTCGGAACGCCGCTGAGACTGGTCCGAAGTGTGCGAGGAGGAGGTAGAGCACTTCGACGACGTCGCTGACGAGCATCAGGGATAGCCCCGTCACCCAGAACATTGTCGGCATTGTGCGGCGCTCCGCCAGCATTCGGATGGTGAGCGCGGTGATGATCCCCATGACCGCTGTGTAGAGGGTCGCGAACAGCCACACGGCTGGCTGATCGAGGCGATCGAGCACGAACCGCGGGGAGGTATGCCCTGGGTCAGCGATGAGCAGGAACGGAATCGTGAAGGCGATGATGGCGGCGACGACCGACCCCCACGGCAGCCGCCGACGTTCGAAACCTCGCTCGGCCGCAACGGCGTTGTGGAACGACCACATCGCCGCAACGGCGGAAGCATCGCGTACGAGCGTGAGGAGGTTCCGGTCGCCCAGCAGCCCGTCGAGGACTGCGGGAGGGGCCGCGATCACGCCGTAGGTCGCCAGCGACACCATGCCGAACACGGTCGCCCACCATGCGGGCTTCCGGTACGACCTCCGAGCACGGAACGCGACGGCGACAATGAGGATCAGAAGACATGCGCTCTGGATCACCCGAAGTGCTCCTCTTCCGTCGTGTCGGCGTAGGCCGAGAGCCTGCGGGTGAACATGCGCGCCATCTCCTCGACGATCAGCTCTTCTCGCACTGACTCAGCGTCGTTCGACTCGGAGCTGTTCCGGGGACAGAGGCGAAGGAACAGACGCGAGTCGGGCGCCGGCTGATGCGGCCGCGCGGTACCCGGCGGGAACCAGTCATCGGGCGCACTCCGCACGATCAGATGGCAGAGCTCATGCGTCCGACTCAAGAAGCTGTAGTAGTTGCTGTCGTCCGCCGGCACGAGAATCCCGGTGAATGTCTCCGCCTCGAACAGGATCCCAGTGGTTGCGCGGAGCGAGGCGTCCTTGATCTCGTCGAAGACCAGCCGGCGCCCGTAGAGCGCCGACACTGCGCTGCACAGGTCCTCGAACTCCGCCATGTCGGGCAGCGGCGTCCTCCAGACGAGCGCAGCGGCGATCGCCGCGACAGGTTCGTGAGCGGCCTGCCCCTGGCGACGTCCTCGCATGATGTCTCCCGTCCAGTGCTCCCCCTTCGGTGAGCACTCACTTCCCTAGGATCGGGGACCCTCTTCTTTGTCGATCAGCGCACGGATGGCGGACTCCACCGTGGCCATCTCCTCGGGTTCTAGTTCGTCGAGCGAGCGCGCGGCGATCTTCGTCACCCCAAGCGATCGCATCGATCGGGCGAGGCCAAGCTGTGCGTCGATCCGCTGCGCTTCGTCTTCCGGCGTCTTTCCCAGGAGGTAGTCCGCCGGCACCTCGAGGAAGTCAGCCAGAGCGATCACCAACGAGTGCGATCCAGCACCGTCGACGAACGCACGCCACTCTCGAAGTGACAGCAGGTGGCCGGTCTTGCTCAGCGCCGACCGCGCCTTCGTGTACGCCGCGTCCTGGTTGTCCCAGAGCCCGGACGCTTCGAGCGCGAGCCGGGCGCGGTCAGAACGGACAATCTCGTCGGCGCCGTCGCCCAGATCAAGCCCAGCGCGCTTTGCTGCACGGGCCACCAGTTCGAGCGGGTCATCCCCGATCGCCCGGCAGAGATTGACCAATTCCACTACGGTGACCGGTCGTTTGCCGTTGAGGACGCGGTAGATGGTGTCGTGCGTGATCTCCGACCGCTCGGCCCACGCACGCACGTTCACGTGCGCGACGCCCTGCGCAGCGCGCAGCTCAGCTGCAAGCGCTCCGTGCAGAGCTTGTGCGGAGGATTCGCTCATTGGGTCCACTCAAAAACGCTAGCAGGCGACGGTTCAGTACGCTTCTTGCAAAGGTACAGCAGGGTTGCTAATTTGCAACCGTGCCCATTGCTCCACCGCCTACCTTGCCAGAGCGATGGCAACCACGTTGATGACTCCAACCGCCACCGCCCCGGCGAAGATCACCCAGACCCACGCTCGTCCGCCTCGTGCTCTCACGGGTTGCTCGGCAGCGCTGGGTTGGGTTGGATCCGCGGTCAGCGTGGAACGATCGGTCGGCACGGGGACCACTCTCGCGCTTTCTGGCTGGTATCAGGCCGAGAGCCCACCGGACCAGTCCGGTGGGTGCCTATCGGGGTGCACAGGACGCGGAGTGGGCTGCGGCCAGCCGAGCAACAGCCGGTACCGGCCGCCCCATTCCTGAGATCTACGGGGAGCCGAAGATGAAGGCCATGCGGGCGTCTATCGCCGGTGGCACGAAGGCGAACGGCGGCCCCGGTGAAGCCGGCGCGGACGCCGTGCTTCGGAAGGCTGAATGGTCCGCGGCGAGGCTGGCCCTTGCTGGTTGGGGCTTCGCGATGGGCTGCGAAGTGGCGCTCACTGTCGGCCCACCCGTCGTG
The DNA here is from genome assembly GCF_026672405.1 of Curtobacterium sp. SL109. NCBI lineage: Bacteria > Bacillati > Actinomycetota > Actinomycetes > Micrococcales > Microbacteriaceae > Curtobacterium > Curtobacterium sp. SL109. Next base: position 183,216 of record NZ_JAPPRB010000001.1, on the reverse strand, counting down.
GCTGCTCTGTGGAAGGCTGACAGGGATGTCCGTGCAGCGGTGCGTGCCGAGCTTGAGCAAGGGACCGTCGAGGACTGACGTGTGAGCGGCAGCATTGACAGCTTGTCCGCTCATTCCCTCCTCGAGCCCACCTCAGGAGAACCGATGACCCAGACGAACTTCACACCCAATGCCCACGACCGCGTGCAGTACAACCGCGGCAAGGTCCAAGCATCTCATCGGGCACTACGGCGTCGTCGTGCCAGACGAAAACCGCCAGACTCTGCCGTCGGGACTTCGGTACGTCCTCTTCGACGGTGAGCGGTCGCCGAAGGTCGTCGCAGCAGACGGGCTCGACCAGGCCTAGCCCGCCGTCGGGTGCATCAGCCCGTACATTTCGTCCGAGGTGCGTTGCGCGTCAGCGAGGACCTCTGCGGACCGGGCAAGCGCTTCGGCCATGCGCCGGTCGAAGTCCTCCATGGCGTCGTCGAACTCGTCTTTGAGCATTTCGTCGAACCGGGTCGGTTTCGGCTCCGACGGTATCCACTGCTGCTCGCGGTATCCCGTCAGCAGCTGTACGTTCCCGATGACGTCGGAGAGCGTCCTCGAGGAGGTCGACTGGTGGGAGTCCACCCAAGGTAGGAGCGTAGGGAGCACGTTTCTCAGCTCTCCCCCACCTCTCGCCCAAACGCCCTGTGCCGGCCCTCCCCGGCCCAACACAGGGCGTTTCTGCCGGCCTGGCTACCCCCGACCCCGTTCCGATCGCATAGGCGTAGTCGTGAGCGATTTGAACTCTGACGCACCTGTTGATCTCTCGAAGCCGCAGTGTGAGCCAACCACTCCCCCGGTCGCGGCGGCGAACGGCGACCGCGGCGCCTGCGTCTACTCGACGGCATCGTGACGCCGGTCGGTCTCGTCTGGCTCGCGCTCAACGCCGCCCTGTTCGTCTTCGTCGGCTACGGCGTCGGCGGCTTTCTCACGATGTCGGTAGGGCCGCTGGGCCTGATTGCGTGGGGCGCCTTCGAGTGGCTGCGTGACCTCGCTTACTGCCGCGACGCTCTTGAGCAGTGGCGGGACGACGTCGCCGCGTGGGAGTTCGAGCATCGGCTCGACGCTTCCCGCGCATAGAGGGGCGACATGCACACGACAACCACTCCCCGCGACTCATCATCGACCCGGACGTGCAACCCCACCTGCGTCTCGCCGGCGTCGTCGGCACGGACCCCGTGGTCTTCACAGAGGCCGACCTTCGAGGCCCCGACGGCGATGAGCGCCGTGCGTTCCTCCGCGACGCCCGGAAGCACTCCACCGTCGACGTCGTCGAAACCGGCTTCGGGAACACGGATAAGACCTTCGCCGTGAGGCGACGTGTCCCCTCCCTGACCTCGGTGCCGCACCACGCATCGAAGGCGCAGACGGTACCCCCGAAAGTGAAGACGAAGCACAAGCGACGCACGCCCGCTAATGGTCTGTCGCCCAGACACCCCTTCAACCCGCGGATGCGCGGATCCGCGCATCCGCGCATCCGCGCATCCGCGCATCCGCGCATCCGCGAGTAGAGTCCCTCCGCCCCCGTCCCAGGTAAAGCCAACCAAGCCCGGATCGGGGGCGCGACAAGAGTCCCCCGCAACAGCCAGCTGACCGAGTTATCCACAGGTTCTGGGCCCGTTTCTCGGGCGCGACAAGAGTCCCTACGGTTTTTGGGGGTGCAAGGCCCCTCGCGCGGGACTCTGTTCGCGGCTTCACGGGACTCTGCTCGCGCATCGAGGGGACTCTTGTCGCGCCCGGACCCGTCGAAAAGCACCTCCCATCCGCCCCCAGTCAGCGATCCACCGGCCTGTGGATAACCCTGCATGTAGTTCCCACCTGTAGACATCACCTGTAGAACCGGTCCGTATCAACGTAAGTACAGAGACGGGACCGTCTCGCAAGACGGCTGAGTTCAGAGCAGCAGGGATGATGAGCAGGGCCCGCACTAACGAGGGTGGGAGCGACCGCCAGGTGGTTGTGGGAGCCGCTACGCGGCTGTTCTCGCTGACGATGACCCCTCACCGGGTATCGCTGAACGAGTCGAGCACGCTGGACGTCGCAGGCAGGCGCACAGCAGCGAGAGCTTCGAGGGACTCTATTCGCGCGGTCATCTTGAGGGCTTCTGTTCGCGTTGAGGGACTCTTGTCGCGCTATGCGGGCTCGATACCCGACCGCTGACAACCGAGCGACTGGCCGCGACAAGAGTCCCCCGCTTGGGATGGCAGGTTTCACGAGGGATTCTTGTCGCGCCAGCTGAGCGCGACTCCCGAAGGTTGCTGGCCAGGCGTGATTGCGCGACAAGAGTCCCCAGGTTTAGATCCTCGGCACAGGACCGCATGTTGCCCAAGGGATTCTTGTCGCGGCCCAGGGCTAGCAGCAGCCGTCTCCACCGACAGCTGGCACGGATGCGCGACAAGAGTCCCGCATGGGCGTGCGCGACAAGAGTCCCGCATGGGCGTGCGCGACAAGAGTCCGCGCTGAAAGGTCCAGATAGGCGTGTAGCCGCGACCGCGGCGGAGAGTAACTGTCTCAGCTGGTTCGGCGCTACAAGAGTCCCTGCCTGATGCGCGACAAGAATCCCAGGGGGAACCACGTGCTGCTCCACAATGCGCGACAAGAGTCCCCCGCTCCCGGCGTTCGTCGCTGCCTGGACTGTGGCACTCGGGCAGCTCTTGCTCCGCGCCGAAAGTACGGGACTCTGGTCGCGCCTGACATCACGAAACCCAGCCGCGGGATTCTGTTCGCGGCTGGGCTTCGTTCTGTTGCTGTGTCGGGGCGGGGGCTACTCCCCCGCGCCGGCGTCATGTTCGTCGGTCGGCTCGACAGCGCGCAGCTTTCGCTGTGACCTCGGAGTGCGGACGGTACGTCGCTTCGAGGTCTGCTCGATAGGTGTCGGCCCCGGGTACAGCACGAAATAGTCCGGCTCGAGCTCGTACCGGAACTGCGGGGGCATGATGATGGCGATGTCGCGCATCGCCGTCTCGAATGCTTTGCGGAAGTCGCGGAGTCGCTTCGTCTGCGAACCGAACTGACGGTGCAAGTCCGACCAGCCGATCCGTGTCGGGTAGTGGACGTCGTAGAGGCGGTACGACACCCACACGTATATGTCGAACGTTAAGGGCTTCGAACCGAGTACCTGCAGGGCTCCGGGATCCACCGGAACGGGACGTTCGATGATGGAGTCGAAGAACCGCTTCGACAGCACGATCTTCGAGTCCCACAGTCCCGGTTGCTCCTGAGACCGGGAGCTGATCTCGCCACGTGCGTTGAACCACAGCTGCGTGCTCTCGGCGATGGGGAAGTACTCCTTCGCCTGCCCGTAGCCAGATCCGTCAGCGCCGATGACCAGTCCTTCCACGCTGAGACGGGAGCCGAACACACGGTCCATCTGGTTCGCGAGCCGCTTGCGGCTGTTCCCGCCGACTTCGACCTGGAGCTTCTCCATGAACTCCTGCATCGTGTCGCCGAGGATGAGTTCCTGGTTCCCCGTCTTAACTGCCTCGGTCGCCATCCACGTCATGATATGCCGCGGGAGGATGCCGAACGGGTACGCAACCTGGTCGACGCCGTCGACAGTGATCGCCGCTGGCTGCACCCGCAGAGTGATGTCGCCGTTCCGGCGGACCCAGAACGGCACCTCCCCCGGGTCCTTGTATGGAAGCGACACCTGTGCCCACACACGAGCGGAGAACGCGATCTCCTCCGGCTGGCCATTGTTCCGGTCGAGGGCGTCCCGGTAGTTCAGCAGTCGGACGCGGTCCTTGGGGAGGTCCAACGGGTGCGAGATGTTCGGGAAGTTCGCCGGGATCGCCGCCTCAACCCGTGGCTCGAGGTCGCCAAGCGAGCTCCCCGTGTTCGGTTCGTCGCCTTCGACGTACCAGTCATCACCGCTGGCCCCGGCGGCCGCTGCGTCGCTCGTCATCCGGAACCTCCCAGGTCCTCGACAGAAATGGCGTGCCGTCACTATCCCGTGGCGAAGGGCCCTCGTCAGGGAGACTCACCGGCGTGTTGGGACTCTTGTCGCGCACGTCCGTGACCAACTCGCGCCCCAGTCCCCGGTTCTACAGGCATCCGCCGACAGTTTCGATGGTCAACTCGCGCGGGACCGGGGGGCTACTCGCGCCTACGACTGCTTCTGGAAGGACCCGCCCCGCGGCAGCGGCTTGTCCCGTCGTTCGAACGGTCGCCCCTGGTTGTAGTCCTGCTCGAGACGTTCACGCTCACGGTTGTAGATGTACGCGAGGAACGAGCCTGCGTTCTTGTGCCCCTCGAAGAGCACCGCGGCCTTCACCGCTGCGTTGAACGCGTCACGATCCTCCCGGCGAACGTCGAAGGTCACCTTCAAAAGGTCGTCAGGGTTCTGCCCCTTCGGATCCGCGTTGCGACGAGGCTTCTGCGCCGGCGCAGCCGTCCCATCCCCCATCTCGGCCGCCGGAGCCGCATCAGGTGAGCTTCGGAAGGACGGCGCCGCTGCAGCAGTGCGCGTCTCCTCGAATCGGACGCTCGGGGCGGGCCCGCTGGAAGGTGCGAAACCCTGCGCCTCGAGTGTGTCGTGTTCCGGCAGCGGACGCACGGGGTTGGAGTCCACGTGCGCCGCTGCTGCGGGAGTTTGAACGTCCGGCGGCGAGGCGTCAATGACGGATGGGACGACAGCGCGTTCAGGCTGGATCGGTGCACTGTCGCTGGCCGCCACCGCTGACGCTTCGGCGTCCGTGGCCCTTGCAGCTCCCCCAGACGGCTGCTGCTGCTCGTCGTCTGTAACCGCTTGTGCCGCCGCAGCGACCTCGGGTGATGTCGGAGCGCCAATCGGAGCGGGTGGCGGGCCGGAGACGCGATTCTTCCTGATCAGAGAGCTGGCCGGCGCCGGGGTCTCCCGCTGCGCCTGTGCGCCGACTGGACGAGGTGTCGGCGGTGGCCCCGCGAGCACGCGCTTGCTGTCAGACACGTTCTGCCTCCCCTGCAGCGGCCGCCTCGGACTGTTCCTTGTCGATGAGACGGTTGATGAACTCCTCCGTCACAGCGACGAGACTGTCCGCCACTGACCCGGAAGACTTCGGGCCGGCGACTTCCGGTGCCTCACCCTTCTTGAGCCGCTCGTACCACTTCGGCGCGGACTGGACGAACTCGTCGAGCTCGTGGACGAGCATCCCCTTGTCCCGTGCTGCCTTGGCGACACCCTCCGCGTGGCGGATGTAGTTGTCGAAGACGATGCCTTCCGCGCCCTCTCCCCCGAGGTCTGCGACGACGGCTTCGGTCCAGTCGCTTCGTACTCGGGACGCGCTCTTGCTGGAGTCGAAGATGACGACTCCGAGAAGGTCGAGGTCCGGGTTGAGGTCCAGCACTCGGTCTTGTCGCTCGGCGGTGAACTTCAGACCCTTCTTGCTCGCCTTCTCGGGGCGACCCGGGATCAGCATGTACCGCGACGCGGCGGCGGCGATGGACTGAATGGTGTCGTTGTTTGGGGGGCAGTCGAGCAGAATGAGGTCGTAGTTCGCCGACACCTTCGCCAGCATCAGGGCGAGGCTGAGCCGTGCGTAGAGGGTTTCGTCCCCTCCCCTGCCCATCTTCTGCCCGAGCGCATCGCTGATGTCGTTGATGCGCTGACCGCCCGGAATCACGTCGAGGTTCTCGCGGACGGCAATCAGCGGGTGCGGGTCGTCGCCGAACAACAGTGCCTTTGACAGGCCGGCGCCGCTGTCATCGCCCTCGGTGTCGACGTAGCCGAGGTCGTCGCCGACGTTCCCCTGCGGGTCCAGGTCGACGATGAGTACACGCCATCCGCTGCGGGCAAGGAGACCGCCGATGTTCGACACGAGCGTCGTCTTCCCCACGCCGCCCTTGTTGTTGATCACTGCGACGACTCGCTGCAAGTACGAGCGGTCAACGGTCACTGCCACGAGGACTCCTCCCCCCGGACCTGGCGCGCCTGGCGAACCTGGCGGACATGGCTTACGGGGATGACGCTCCCCCACATGCGTGCGGGAGCCTTTCGAACAACGTCCTGCTCACACTAGCTTAGATGCCGCGGCCAGGTAATCTGGCGACGCCAGGTCGACTGGCATACGCGTAAGCCAGAACCGCTGGCCGAGCCAGTACTGCTGGTTTCGCCAGATGAGATGGCTAGGCGTAGGCCAGGAAATATGGCACCGCCGGTTCGACTGGCGGACCTGGCATAGAGCTAGACGGCCGGCATCCGTCTCCCAGGGTCCGAGCTAGCCGAGTTTCCGGGCGTCGCGCGTAAGCCAGGACCGCCATCTCTGCCAGGTAGCACGTTTCGCTCGCTACCGGGCGAACGAGGGCTTCCGTGGGTACGAACCAGCAAACAGGGGTGTCGTGCCGCAGGGGGGCGCACAGCGCCTCTGGGAAGGCCTTCCTCACTGGAACACGTTTGGGGCAACGTAAGCCATACTCGCCAGGACTGCCAGGCACGCCATGACTGCCAGCGGCGCCAGGATTACCAGAACGCCTGAGACGGCCACCGATGTGTCCCTCCGCCGCATAGTGCCACGTGCCGGTCCAGATCAGTGAGGCCGCGCAACGGGGGATCATCACGACGGACACCGCAATCGGAACTGGCATCGGCATCGCACTCGTAGACGCCGTGCTGGAGGGGGACCGGGAGCAAGTGGAGCGAATCCACGAGCTGTTCCCGGCATTCGAGCTGATCTCGGCAGCCGCCGCGGCCGAACGAAGCGCACTGGCTCTGACAGGGCTGTTCAGCAGAGACTTCGTGTTCTCGCTTCACGACGCTCATCGGCAGACGCTGAACTACCGCGAGTTCGTGCTGCGACGCAGAGACCGAATCGGGTCCGGTTGCATCCTCGAGGTTGCAGTAGTACCCCCGATTGACCGCAGCGAGGAGGTCCCCCTTGGAGGCCGGTTCAGCCGAGCTGGCAGCGATGACACTCTCGACCGCTTCATCGACTTCTCCCTGTTCGGAAACGACCGATTTTGGGACACGGGTTTGAGCACTGCATCGAGCTGACAACGACGCGGCGCGTCCTGTGCCGGAACTCAGTGTCGAAAACTATGCGCCGATACCAGTACCAGAGATCGAGTTCCGATACAGTCCGAGCGTGGGTCATCTCCTTGGGTACGCGCGGGTGTCAACGACTGATCAGGATGCGTCGTTGCAGCTCGACGCCTTGAGCGCCGCCGGCTGCTATCGCGTGTGGGTCGACACGATGTCCGGGTCGCTCGAGCACCGGCCGGAGCTCACGAAGCTTCTTGATCAGCTCAGGCCGGGGGACACCCTTGTGGTGTGGCGACTTGATCGGCTTGGCCGGTCGATTCGGCACCTCATTGACCAGCTGCAGGCTTTCGGGGAGCGGGGTGTCGGGTTCCGCTCATTGCAGGAGACGATCGACACCACCTCACCCGGAGGCCGACTCGTGTTCCACGTGTTCGCCGCCCTCGCGGAGTTCGAACGCGACCTGATCAAGGAGCGGACCAACGCTGGGCTCGCTGCGGCTCGGGCGCGTGGGCGAACCGGGGGCCGACCGCCGCGGTTGTCGGTTGACCAGGTGCGGACAGCGCGTCGGCTGTATGAGCAGCAGGACATGACCGTGGCGCAGATCGGCGACGTTCTCGGCGTCAGCAGAACCACCATCTACCGGGCGCTCGCCCGACAGAACGACGCCGTCACCGTTCAGCGCATCAAACGAGACCTCGACAGCTAGTACGGCCGTTGTGGCGGCTAGATCAGGTGCAGCTCGGCCTGGCGGGCAGTTTCATCCGCTCAGGGATGGGTGCCGGTACTGCTGTGTGGTCGAATTCGCATCGAGCGCCAGCTCCTCTGTGCTCGAAGGATCGGGGCAGGTGGAAGTGAAGCGGATGAGGGCAGTGCGCCGGGAACCAGAGCTTCCGTCCATTCGAGTCCCCCTGGTAGGTTGCGCACCAGGGACCATAGGTTCCCCGCTTGGCACTGACCGTGACAGCTTTCAATCTGTCGTTTGGCCCGCTCCGGTGCGCACGAAAGTCTGAATGGCAGGGCCGGTACCCGACCCGAACGAGCACCGACCCTGCTTGCACCCTCTGACTCAGGTGAGCCCCGCCGCGGTTTCGCTTCGCGCCACGTCGACTGCCAGACCTGCACTGGTCCGGACGTATCCGACACCTCGACGCGAAGTCTCCGCAGTCGCGGTATCTGAGCTCATTCGGTACAGAATACGCAGGCGCGGGACAGGTCGACTCGAGTGGGACGTACCGTTTGGCTTGTACGGGTCTTCCTGATCACGTGCTCCTTTCTGCACACGATCGCTTCCCTCTTGACCTGGTCGCGGGTGCTCCGACCTTGACGACCAGCAGCACCCTCACCAGGTGCGACCAGTCGTCGGCCGCATCGCAGCTGAGGACGCAGGTCCGAAGTGGATTGATCATGAAGCACCTCGTGTACGGACTTACTTCCATCCTCGCCAGCAGCGCGGCAGCAACGGCTGTCCTGCACTACGCGGCCGCGCTCGGTCAGAGTGCACGCACCGACGTCGTCACCGTGCCCGCCGTCAGCCTGGCCGGGACGCAGACGAGCGTCGAGCTGATCCTCGGTCCCGGGATCCCGGTTTTGGCTGAGGAAGCCGCCGATGATGTCCTTGAGCCATCGGACCAGGACTTCGTCGATGACCTCACCGCTCGCGCCCAGGCCGTGCGCACCGGAACCCGGCACTAGCCCCGTAGTGGTGCGCCGATCATGTGCGGGAGCCTACGAGCGCCTGCTCGGGGTCGAGGGAATGCGCACCGAATAACAGGTGTTGTTTACGGCGGTGATGTCGCGCGGTTCCCTGATTCAGCCGCGCCACCTCGTCCACGCCGAGCGAGGGCCGGTCCGTGACCCGAATACGGACCGACCATCCTCTTCTGCACCGCAGTGACGCGCCGATGCTCGATGCGGATATAGCCTGATGCGTCCGGGCGCCCGTCTGCACAGCCAGAACCCGCAACCTGGTGCGGCCTCTGGCGGAGCTGGCCCATCTCGGCGCCCCGTTCGGGGGTAGCGTCACCCCTGTTCGTTCCGAATCGAGCGGCAGCTACGTGCAGCAGAGGTGGGAGTCGCGATGAGTGCGTATGAGACGGCGCCGAACGTCCAGCCAGTCCGGATCGACACGTTCCGGCAGATGCGCAAGCGTCACAAGCACGGGGAGGTCCTCGGTGACGAGCCGCGGCTCTACGAGGACTTCTACCTCAACATCACCCCACTGCAGCAGCAAACACGCTGACCGGCGCGCTGCTCCCGATACTCGAGCGCTTGCTGCACCCGCCGGACTTCGTGGTGTGGGCGCTTGGGCGATGAGAACGGACTGGGCATAATGTGTCCGCTCTCACGATCAGGGAACGGTCTATACGGGATACGTCGCGAGACCGCCGCGAAGTCGCATACTGCGCCATCGGTCGGCATGCTGAACGCGTGTACGACTTGCTGGGCCAGCGCCCCGTTGAACCGATGATCGCCCTGTCGGGACGCGACCCTCAGGGGGCGGTCCGCGAGTTGGCGCCGTTGTATTCGGGTGTGGGTTGGTACTGCCGGCCGGTGGATGAGCAGTTCTGGTTCAAGTACGTCGCCGTCGGTGATGACCTGGTAAGTCTGCGTCGGCTCCAGATGCACGGCTTCCTCAGTGGTACCGCGTCAACAGGCGAGGACATCGTCGTGCACTGGCTGGAACACGGACGAGGCCGCGTCACCGTCGGCGGAGATCGGATTCCTTCGCAGTCGGCAGCGACGCCGACGGTGTTGCCGGTTGGTCGGCAGTTCCGGATCGAGTACGAGGACTGGGATCAGCGTCTGATCCACGTGCGACATGACTTTCTTCTGGATGTCGCAGCGGAAGACGACGTCGCCGTCGACGGGGCGCTCATCTTCGACACCAGCGTCGCGCCAAGCTCCCACGATGTTGGGAGGTGGCACCAGTCGCTCCGCCGCGCGGTCGAAGCGTTCCGAAGCGACGGTCCGCAATCCGTCAGCTGGCTTGCGGCTCGCCGGGACGTTGCTCGTGCCCTGCTGCAGCTCTACCCGCTGCGTGAAGCGACCCCGGCACCGGTAGGGAGCAGCGCAGATGGGCGTGTGGCTGCAGCTGTCCGCTACGTGCACGCCCATGCGAAGGAACCGCTGACTGTCGTCGACCTCGCTCGCGTGGCGGGCCTGAGCGTGCGTGGTCTTCAGGAGGCGTTTCGACGCGAAGTGCAAACGACTCCGCTGGCATACGTACGCGAGGTACGCCTTGAGATGGTGCGAAGCGAGCTCCAGGCAGCAGCGCCCCGCGACGAAGTCGTCGCAACGATCGCGCGCCGGTGGGGGTTCTCGCATTTCGGCAGGTTCGCTTCGACGTACCGGGCGCGGTACGGCGAGTACCCACACGAGACACTCCGCCTCCCGCACACCTAACCAGCGCAGCGCTCCACGCGCTCCTTCTCTGCCGCCGCGGTGCCCGTCGCTGAAGAGCGAGATCGCAGTTGTAGTGGAGGACGTCCGGTGAGACGCGCATCCTTGGTGCGCGCCCTCTCGGCGATGCAGGCCGATCGGAGACCACTGGTGGACTGGCAGGAAGTTCTCGACGTCGGACGTGCTGACGCTCATCGGCACCGCTCCGAGGCAATCGCTGAGCGGGCGAATGCAAGGCACTGCACTGACCAGGCGCACGCAGCACTGAACGCCGACGCCACGGTCCTCTGGTTGATGCGCGCAATGCAGCAGCGCCTCGTTGCGTCGAACAGCGACGCCGCGTCAGAGGTCAGCGATCGGATCGCCGACCACGCAGAACACGTCCTTCGCGGCGCCGCCTGACCGCTCCGCCATCGTCCGCCGAGATGACGGGTTGCGGGTCCGTGAAACGGTGCAAGGTCGGTCACCTCAGCACCGCGCTTTGGAGATGGAGAACGACGAATTCGTCGCCCGCCTCCACGCAGCCGCAGCAAGCTTCGGCCACAGCAAACCCATCCACGCCGACACACGCTTCGACCTGACAGGCACCACAGCAACGGACGCCTGAGGAACCCGGCGCAGCTGCGGGAAGAGCCACCAGTCGCACCGGCCGTCGTCGGACCATGAACTCGGGTCGAGCTTGAGGACAGGGAGTCGATTGTCGGTGTGGATTCGGGTGGCGTGAGCGGCACGGCGTCACCGTCACGCTCAACCAGATGTGCGGTTGCGCGATCCCGCATCCAGCGTCTTGAGCGATCTGTGCCCGGTTCTGAAGTGTCAGCATGTGCTCAGCCGAGGCGCAGGAGCCACGGAGAGGGCAGGGGACACCGTGTACAAAGCCGTACTCACCGCAGCCGTGGCTGCCGTGCTGATCACCGTCGGAGGGGCCCTGCCCGCGCAGGCCCTTGACCGTTCTTCGACGCCGGGTGCGCCGACTGCCGTCCGTGTCACCGGGACCGGCGGTGACGCCGACGTCACGTGGCGGGCACCGGCGTCCGGTGCGAAGGTGACGGGATGGAGGGTGCGGATCACTCCCGCTAAACAGCAACCGGACCAAGGGGTCGATCGGCTCCGGGCCTCCGCCCTTTCCGATCACTTCGGCGCCTTGACCGCACGCACCACCTACTCCTTCACCGTCCAGGCAACCGGCTCCCGAGGCACCGGACCCGCGGTGACCGTCCGGTACACGGCAACCGGTGCTACGAGCGACCCGACGACGCAGTCGTTGTACGCGCTCGACGCGTCCGGAGCGGTGGTGCGCTTCCCGTCGAGCGGAACCGGCTTGGCGGCCACGGTCGCGCAGAATGGGGCCGGGTACGCGGTCGATGACCGCGGCGACGTGTTTGTCCCGACGCCGGACTTGACCTCGATCACGATGTACCCCGTCGGTGGTGGGGCAGTGACGACTATCGCTACGGGGCTGCACATCCGTGGCGGGCTCTCCGCGGACGTCGCGGGGAACCTGTACTGGATCGACTCGACGACATCGATCCCGATGAAGCTCCCGGTCACGGGCGGGCCAGCCCGCCCAGCAGCCGCTGGGACCGGGACACCGGCACGAGGAGCCATCGCATTCGGGCGGGACGGCACCGTGGCAACACTTGAGGGCACGACGACCGCACGCACCGCCACGAGGATCTCCCCGAGCGGGTCCGTCACGACTCGGTCGCTCACGCCGGCAGCGGACGGGACCCCGTTCAACCGAATCACTCAGCTGATTGTCGGACCCCAGGGCGACCTGTACTTCACCGACACCTCCGGCGGTGGGGCTGGCTACCAAGCCTGGAACGAACTCCCCGCTGGTGCGACAACGACCACGCCAGTGGATGACCGTTTCGCGTTCGAGCTGGTCGCAGCGAACTCCACGTCCTTTTTCCTGCTGCGTTCTGCTCAGTGGTGCGCAGCGATCTCCGAGGGATCCCCGACCGGATGCAACATCGACCGGGCAGCGCACGACATGCTCGTCCGTGATGCCGACGAGACGACCCGAGCCGTCCCAGTGTCCGGCGTCCAACTGACAACACGGTTCCCGTTCCCGGGTGCTGCAGCCGAGGACGGGGACGTGTACGTCAACATCGCCGACGGAGCGACAACCGGGCTGTGGCGGATCCCTGCCGGCGGCGGCGCCGCGCAGCAGCTCTCGACAGCACAGTTCACGCGACTCACCGTGATGTGAGACACGGCCTCTGACTGAATGACCACAGGGCGGTACGTCGATGAAAACCTCGGAGGGTGTACCGCCACGCAGATGCCTCCGTCGACGTCGTGGGAGACGAGGGCCGGTGCGACGCACCGGCCCTCGGGCCGCAGACCGAGCCCCGCAAAATCGTCGGAGTCAGACGGCGCTGCGGCTGAGTGCGGGCTCACGCCCCCTCGCGTCGAGTAGCCGCGTCACCGCTTCCCGCCCGCTCCTCCGGGCAGTACGCCGGTTAGGGCCGGCGGAGGGTGACGCTTGGGTATTCGCCGTAGTGGGTGGCGTAGGTCGAGGAGAACCGTCCTGCGTGGGCGAATCCCCACCGGCGGGCGACGTCGGCGACGTTGGTCGTTGTCGGGTCTGCGTTCAGCAGCTCGGTGTGGACGCGCTCAAGGCGGACCTGGCGGATGTAGGAGTTCGGGGAAATTCCGAGGACGCGGACGAAGGCTGCCTGCAGGGTGCGGAGGCTCAGATTCGCGAGGGTGGCAAGGTCGGTGCTCGTCATTGGGAGGTGCGCGTGTTCGTTGACGTACTCGTGACGCAGCTGGGCGTTGCGGGGGAGCAGCAGCTGCGGGGGCAGGTCGATGGTGGCCTGTGGGTACAGCTCGAGGAACGACACGGCCGCGAGGCGGCTCATCTCCGCCTGAAGCAGCGGTGACGCGTTCCTGTCCAGTGTGGTGGCGGAGATCAGCTTCACGGTGTGCCGCCAGCGACGCATGGCTGCGTCGTTGGGTTGCGCTGTGTGATCGAACCGGGCAGGGGTGATGGTGGTGCTGCGTTCAGCGGCGATCTCGTCGACGGCGTGCCGGTTGACTTGGACGAGGCGCTGGTCGTAGTTCTCGAACGCGAACTCGAAGGCTTCGTTGGGCCACATCTGCAGGCGGCCCGGCTGCAAGTGGATCTCGTGCCGTCCGAGGTCCAGGACTCCGGTGCCGCGGCTGATCCACTGCACCACGAAGTCGTCCCCGGCTGGCATCTCACCGACGAGGCGGCCGTCGAACTGGACGGCTCGCAGCGTCATCGACGCGTCACCGGCGGATGCGTACCGGTACGCGAACTCGGCGTCCGTGGTGTCGGCTGCCCAGGAGAGGCCGTCATACGCAGCTGCGAGGACGTCGCGCGCCTGCACGAGGTCGGTGCCCCGTTCGTCGACGCGGATCTGGGGCGGCTGCGAGTCAGTCACGGAACACCGAAAACAGTGTCACATTCTGACCTATCTCAGTTTGCCGGCTGTCCCCTTTACGCCACCTTGGCGGAGTACGTCTGGTCGTACACGGCGATCAGCATCGCCGCTGCTCTGCGGGCAGTTCGAGCTGGTTGGACAGCCCTGTGGACCGCAGCTTCGACCTGCGCGCCCTGCAGGAGCAGGGTGAGTGCCGGAGCGAGGTGGGTCGGGAGCTCTGCGGCGTCGCAGAGCATCGCGATGTGCTGCTCGCACTGTTGCAGGTGCTCGTCAGCGAGGCGAGCGACGAGGGGATCGATGCGACCGAGTTCGCCGTACCCGTTGATGAACGCACATCCGCGGTAGCTGTGGTCAGCGAAGCACTGCTCGAGGTAGCTGAACACCGTCAAGATCTTGTCGCATGGATGCTCAACGGCAGATTCCGCTCGAAGCAGCGCCGCCATCCAGTCCTGGTGTCGGTACTGGAGCGCGGCGACCACCAGCTGATGCCATGTCGGGAACGCTTCTTCGACGGCTGCGACGCTGACGTCCGCACCCGCCGCCACGCGCTCGAGCGGAACCGTGGGGACGCCCTCGGCGGTGAACAGCGCATCCGCGCTCACCACAATTGCCTCGTAGACCGCGGAGTGGGCCGAGGATGGTGCAGTGGTGAGCACTGAAAGAGTCATATATGTGTTGGTGATCGTCGCTGACGCTACGCGGCGAAGGTTTGCATTCCCACAGTCCCGGTCAGGGTCCGGGGGACATGACGGCGCAACGGCTTGTCTGCCGGACGCATCGGCGTGATCAGATCCACGGTCGGTAGGAACACCAAGCGGTCCCACACAGGAGGATGCGGCTCAGTGCGCTCTTGAAGGTCCGCGAGCAGTGTCACGCTGCGGCGAAGAAGTCTGCGTACGAAGTCCAGCGCCGAGGGACGGGCGTGAGTCTGGAAGGACGACTCACGCCCGGAGCGACCAGTCGGGTCTGATCGCTCTCCGTAGGCCACCACCCTGACGCACGTGGATGCAGTATGCGCCCCACACTTCAGGTTGCATAGCGAAACAGGCACCGAAACTGGATCCCGTCTACATACGCGTCTCCATCGCCGGCGCTACGCAGGATCACGCCGAGCGAGTCAACTGGAATGAGCGCCTGCGGACGCGCTTACCTTGGAGGGGTGCGTTCCGCTAGCTCCTGTACGAAGGTTGGGTTTTTCTCCTCGAGTTCATCCCATACAGCCGCTTCCGCGGCGACCGGTACGCCAACCGCCAGCAGTACCGTCGTTTCCGATGCGAAGCCAATGTTGTCAACCGTCGGGATGATGACGATGTCGCTTGCCTCGATCTGTGCGAGGAGTGCCGTGTACTGCAGGACAGCATGTGCAACGTCGTCCGTGACGAGGATCGGCATAGCGCCACACATCAGGTTCTTCATCGCAGGTGACCTCCGCGCTTGGGGTAGTGGGTGTCACGGTAGACACCGAGCGCTGCGAGGCGACGCGTGTTGCACGATCTGGATGAACCGGCGACACTTTGAGCAGCCGGTTGGTTACCGGTCAGAGCGGCCCCCTTCCTGATCGGTGGGAGATTCCGCTCGGAGAGGTGTGACGCATCGCGTCGCACCTCTCCTTCGATGCAGAAGCCCCCGCGACGCGCGATTTGCACGCAGTGCGAGGGCTTCCGGAGTTCCGCGCCGACCATGCGATCGCCAACGGGGCGAATCAGACACTACGCGGCAGATGACCCTGCAAGCGCCGTTCTGCGCTCCGCGGCGACCGGGTCGGACCGGTCAAGGCAGTATCGGAGCCAGCTGTAGGAGGTCGGCATGAACACATCACGGTACGAGCGAGAGCCATCAGTTACGCCCGCAACGATCGAGACGATGGCGGGACTCCGTCGCGAGTTCCGCCGGGGCGATAAAGCACCGGCGTCGGCGGAAAGTCGTATGCCCGACCTGTTCGAGATGCTGTCCGAAGCGAACGTTTTCCCGTCTCGAGACTCGTCAGCCTTGCTTCGCAAGAATCGGTTCGGGATGCGTGGTCCGGACTCAAACGAGGGAGCGGACGGGGTCTGAGCGTTGACCCCGTCCGCTCTAGGCAAGCCCTGTCGGACCGCCCTGACGAGGTCAGGAGCTTGCTCGAACCGGCCTCACAGCGAGGGTAGAACATGCTCCGCGAGCACACCAGACCGGGGTGAGCGCCGGATGGCTACTGCTGAGTGCTAGATCGATTTCGCGGCGTATCGTGCGCTTTGCTACAGCGCGGTCCCTAGCCGCGTCCGTCCACCCGCGGTGGATGGGGTTCGTCAGTTTCAGCGTCGACCCGACGACGTCGTAGCACGAGGACACCCGTTCCAGACCCGAGCTGAGAACGGGTGTCCTCGCTACTTCATGTGTACAGGGTGCCGCCGACTGTGGCCGTAGACGGGCATTTCTTGAGCCGAGGTCCGCTGTTTTCAGTCAGCGTCTGGGTTGAATGCGCCGGGGAACGTCACTGCTCCATGAACGCGTCGACCGGCTCGACCTCGAACAGCCGTGCTCGACTTGCCCCAGCACCATGCACAGAGGCAGCCACGCTCGAGTCGACACGCTCGTCGAGCTCGCGGTCGTTCTTGCCCCACCCTGGCGTGCCAGGGAGGTCCGGTGACACCGCCGCAGTAAGACGAGACCCCACCTCATTCCCTTCCGGGAGCCCGGCGGAGTCCTTTCGTCGTAGCCTGCTGCTGCTGCTGCTGCTGCTGGGCACCTGGGTGCGGTCGAGACGCGCGGAGTACAATCGTGACCTCAACCGAACCCTACGTCTCTGGCCCGAGCTTGCGGCACTGCCCTTCGAGTGGCAGCAGCGGACCGATCTCTGGGACCAGGGACTGGCGGCCCTTGAGCAGTATCGCCGAGACTACGGCGACACACGAGTGCCGCACTGGTTCGAAACCGCCGACGGCATCCGCCTCGGCAAGTGGCTCGACACCCGCCGCACCGAGTACCGAGCCGGAGTGCTCGACGCGGAACGCATCGCGGCCCTGGAGGCGCAGGGGGTTGAGTGGTCCCTGTGGATCGTGACGGACACCGTGGCGCGCGAGGCACGTGAGGACGCGCACTTTCGGGCGATGCTAATCGCGTCAACACGGTGGGTGCGGGAGCACGATGGTCTTCTGCCTGTAGAACGGGAGCTCGACTCAGAAGGACTGGCTATCGGCCGGTGGTCCGGCCGGGTACGACGCCAACTTCTGCGAGGCCGGATACCTGACCGTCGGCTACTGCTCATCGAAGAGGAAATGCCCCCGACTCTTGCGGGAGTGTGACGTATGACAGACCTTCCGGCGAACCAGCAACGTTGTCACGGACCGTGTAGAACATCCTGTACTTGGAGCGCGAGATCTCGAAGTGCTACTGGATCGATATCAGGCCCAGGGTGATCGGATGCAACCACACAGACAGCGCCGATACGGGTTCCGTCGAGTGCAACGATCGGGTGTCCGGCATAGAACCGGCCAGGGAGCCTCGGGTCGATGCGTGAATCCCCGGATGTGTCAGAGATGATCACCGTTCCTCGTTGTGTGAGAGTGACTGCACAGAACGAGCCGGCGAACGCCGTGGTACCGGTCGTCCTGTCGGATGCTGCACGAACGGTCAATTTGGACGTCCCTGCGGTGGTAAACAAGATCGAGTCGACCCCAAACATGGTACTGGCGCGTCTCAGTATGTTATCGATCCGACGTTGCTTGGTTGTGTCAAGGAGTTGCAGGACGCCCTGTAGCGCATCCGCTCGCCGAGAGGCATCAATCTCGGAGTGCTTCGAGTGGTCTGGTTGGGGAGCGGCCGTCCGCAACTTGAGAAGGCCTACGAGCACGTCGGCCTCGTGGGCCGCCCAGAATCGATAGTGGTCGGGTCGGCCTCGTCCCTGGGCTGCGGTGGGCTCTTTGTCGTATAGCGGCATTGGAAGAAAGAAGACTTCTTCCTGAGCGGCGCAAATCGTCTCGGTTACGTCGTTCAGGCGGGTAGCGCGGACGTCCCCGATCCCGCCGATCCGAGCGTGCAGAGCAGGGAGCCCGCTCGGGAGCGGAATCTCTCCGATGGCGATCGGCGTAGCGGTCGGGGCGTGATCACGCACGTGAAGAAGTACTCGATCGAGATCGGTTTGCCACTCGGCGAGGCCACGGCGGCTGCGGGCTCTATCGACCCCAACATGAAGTACGACGATGTCGATGTCGGACAGGTTACGGGCAGCGAGGCCGTCCAGGGTGCTCTCAATATCGTCCGACTCCGTCAAACTCAGTGCGACGTCGACTCCTCGACCAGTTCGGTCCGCAAGGGCACGAGCAAGGTGACCGGGCAGCGCAAGGTCATGCGTGCGCACCCCCCATCCACGGAGGATGGCTCCTCCGACGAGCAGCACATGCAGTGCGTCTGGCCCTGATGCATGCGCCGCTGGGGCGTCGTCGGGGAACACGGGGGTTGGTACAGCGGGACGCACCCGCCAGCGGCCGGCGCGGAGCAGCGCCTGCTGCAACTTCCTGATCATGGAGCCCTCGAACGAGATTTTGGTCCGCACGAGCGAGGCGCAAGCACGGGACTGGCTGGTATCAACCCGAAAGGTTGGAAGCGGACTTGTATACCAAACCAGAACGAGCTGTCCGAGAATGGAACCAACTCACGGTGTCCGCGACAAGGGGTTGACGCCTCGTTCGAAGGACTGTATGAGCCTATGAAGCCGTGGCAAGAATCCCGGCCATAGTGCACAGTGACGACAACTGCGTCGACCACCGTGAGTGCGCTGCGCGCAGCCATGGAAGCCGCCCTCCGTCCCCTCGGGATGACCGTCACGCAGGGATGGCACGGTTGCTCGAGTACGCCGGCGCCGGCGACGCGGTGGTCGTATGGCGGGTGGACCGGCTCGGCCGATCACTAGTCGACGTGTTGACGACGGTGACGATGCTGGGGGAGCGGGGTATCGGTGTCCGGAGCGTGTCGGACGGGATTGATCCGGCGACGTCGACGGGTCGGCTGATGCTGAACCTGATGGTGACACTGGCGGAGTACGAGCGTGAGCTCATCGTCGAGCGCGTCAACGCTGGCATCGCCGTCGCCCGGGCTGCAAGGACCCGGTTCGGGCGGCCGCCAGTGAACCCGGACGTGATCGCGCGGAAGCTCGCGATTGTTGCTGAGGCCCGTGCCGCCGGCCATACTGCGGCGGATGCGGCGAACCTCGTGGGTTGGTCACGTGCGACGTTGTATCGACACCAGGCGGCCGCTGAAGCCGCGGCTGGGAGTAGCTAGTCGGGTGACGTGTGCATAGATCGGAGCCGCGGTGACGGTGAGTTCTGGTGGATGGCGGGCCGGCTCGCTCGCGACCCGAACGCGGCGAGACCGGCTTCGCCGTCGCGGCACCCGAAGCCGCGTGTGTGGTGATCTAAGCCACGATGAACAGCCAAACACATACGTCGCCGTGTGGAAGGCCCCAAAGGGTGGGCAGAATCAGGTTCACTCCACCGGCTCGAATGAGCGTGGCAGGTGCCTGCCGGGTGGCGGGGTTGTGTCGTCGAGGTGGTCGTGGTGCGCTAGCCCCATGAGTTTCTTCACCGATGATGAAGACCCGGGGGATCATGTCGCCGAGGAGCCGGAGCGGGATCCTCGGCACGGGCCCGCTGAGGATGAGTTACCGGCGGTCGTGTCGCTGGGGATGCGATGGGCGGTCAGTACGCATGCGGTGGTCGTGTTGGAGTCCGCTCGGGTGTTCTCCGATGGGGTGCTGTTCGAAGTTAGTCGGTACCTGCGTCGGGGGGACTTGACCGTACGTGAGTTCCAGCAGCTCACGCACGAAGAGCGGTACGGCAGCAGCGACGATCGTGGACGCCGTCTCCGGGTCGGGGCAGTGCTGCCTGACGGGGAAGAAATCAACGACAGTCACCGTCCCGGCGCTGAAAGGGGTGCAACCCGGTCCGTCCTTGTCCGCCGCGGGGGAAGTGGTGGTGGCGGTGCGTGGCGGTATCGGCACAGCGACGAGCTGTGGCTGCACCCGCTGCCATCGGAAGGGCAGCTGACGCTGGTGCTGCAATGGCTCGCGCTCGACATCGCCGAGACACGACTCACCGTCTCAGCCACCGACCTGGTCCGCGCTGCTGACGAAGCGACCTCGCTCTGGGACGACTGACGTGCACACATCTTTAGTCCCCGCCGAGCCGCTCCGGGTGCAGCACCGGGTCTAGACCCTTGCACGCATCGGTGGCGGAAGGGGTGAGACCGCTCGATCGCCCAGGAACGGTAGCCGAGACCGCGTCTGATCCCGAGGTTCTCGGTCTTGTACGTGCCGAGGTTCACTCGTTGGAACTCAGCGCCGATCGATGCTGCAAAACGCTCGCTCATGCGTCGCGCTGCCGGATTGTCATCCTGGGTTGCGAAGGCAATGGTGCGGCGCCTAGTCTGCTCTGCCACGGCGTGCATCAGCGCAGTGCCGATGCCACGTCCACGTACTGGCCCGACCACCCCCACGAGCTGGATGAATACCGGATCCCTTTCGGTGGTTCCGGACATTGACACGCAGAACCCGACAGGTGTCTCCCCGATCATCGCGAAGAGCACCCGCTGTTCAGCGTTCGTTTTGTCGTTGCTGGCCGCTGATTGGACCGTGAGTGGTTCGCAGGCGACCTGCATGTATCTCATCCAACGAGCGTCCCCGGAATCTGCTGTTGCCTGCCGGATCGTGAACTCGGATGAGGTGAGTTCCTCCAGCGAAGTGAGCCATGCCGCGAGGTTAGGGTCGAAGGTTGGATGCAGCGGGTAGCTGTCAGATCGGATCTCGTCCACGGGTTCACGCTACGGCTGGCGTGCTTGAACGTGGGTCGCTGTGGTTCTTGCAGGTTTCGATGATCCCAAGGGCGGCCACGCGACGGTGTGCGCCCCTCGGCAGCCAGCTCGACGGGGGAATTCTGCTCTGCAGCGAAGTTCAGGGCGCCGTTGAGGAGGCTGCTGTGCCTGATGACCTGGTCGACCATGGTCGCTGAGTCTCGCGTAGCGCTCCACAGCCGGGCACCTCACCGGGCGGGTCAGCTGCGACACCTGCGTCCGCGGACTTCCAAGGGCACCGACACTGGCGCCGGGCCGTGCGGCAGCCGATCGGCAACGTCTAGGAGCGCGCGTCCGGACCGGACGCCGTCTCTTCGGGCACTACGGCGTCGGACGTGTTGGAGGATAAGCCGCTTGTAAACTGCCGGACGATTTCCTGCTCGCTAGCCCCGAAAGCATGGATCCGTGCAAGGAGCCGGCGCCGCTCGGGCTCGAAGAACGCCTCTGCTTCGGCGTGTATGTGGTCCACAGAATGCAGCGTCACGACGCGGCGATCAGCGTGCCCGCGCACGCGGGTGATGTGTCCCGCGTCTTCGAGGCGGTTGAGAAGGATCGTCGTCGCCCCGCTCGTCATGCTGATGCGCTCCCCGAGGCGCGCAGGAGTGAGCGGCCGACCTGCGTCCTCTGCGCGAAGGATCTCGACGATCGCGGTTGCGTCGGTGGGTCGCATGTGCATGTGACGTGCAAAGGCCCGCCCCAGGTCGCTCTGTTCTGCACTGAACGCGAGAAGGTCCGCCAGGATGCGCGACGGAGTCTCGTCGTGTCGATCTGTCGTGCTCATGGGGCTTGACCTCCACTTCTACCTTAGACGCTTCTAGTAACTTTGAATCAAAGCCACTTTGATTCAAAGGTAGTATGGTCTAGCGAACCGGCTCTACTGCCCGGTGACAACACTCTGCAGCGAGGCCCACATGACCGACACCCGAGCGCCGGCACCATCCGATGCGACCACCACCCCGCGGCCAGGCTGGGCGCTGTTTGTCCTTGCCGTCTCCCAGCTCATGATCGTGCTGGACGGCACGATCGTGAACGTCGCGCTTCCGACCGCGCAGCGCGACCTCGGCTTCGCATCAGATCAACGCCAGTGGGTCGTGACCGCCTATGCGCTCGCCTTCGGCGCGCTCCTCCTTCTCGGCGGGCGGCTCACCGATGTCCTCGGGCGCCGACGGCTGTTCATCGTCGGCCTCGTCGGATTCGCTCTGTCGTCCGTCATCGGTGGCGCGGCACCGAACTTCGGGACCCTCGTTGCCGGCCGGGCAGCTCAGGGCGCGTTCGGCGCGCTCCTCGCTCCGGCCGCGTTGTCTCTGCTGGCCGCGCTGTTCACCGCACCTAAGCAGCGCGCGAAGGCGTTCGGGGTCTTTGGCGCCGTCGCGGGCGGTGGTGCAGCGATCGGCCTGGTGCTGGGCGGCCTACTGACCGAGTACACCTCCTGGAGATGGACCCTGTTCATCAACTTGTTCTTCGCCGCCGCGGCCGTCATCGGCGCCCTGCTGACGATCCCCGCATCGACCTCACGAGCGCCACGACCATCGATCGACGTGCCGGGCGCGGTCCTGGTCTCCGTCGGTCTCGCCGGTCTCGTCTATGGACTGTCTTCGGCGGAGAGCACCGGCTGGACCAGCCCTATCACAATCAGCAGCATCGCCGGAGGCATCGTCTTCCTCGTTGCCTTCGTCATCGTCGAGTCCCGGACGCGTCAACCCTTGCTGCCGCTCCGGGTGGTGCTCGATCGCAGCCGCGGCGGCGCGTTCCTGACGACCGGCATCGTGTCGCTGGCCCTCTTCAGCGTGTTCCTCTTCCTGACCTACTACCTGCAGGCGCTTCGCGGGTACACGCCGCTCCTGACCGGGGTCGCGTTCCTGCCGCTGCCGATCTCGATCGCCGTCGCGTCCATCGTCATCGCCCCCCGCTCGCTCGCCCGCTTTGGACCGAAGGTCCTCCTCGTCACGGGGCCTCTGCTGGCCGCGGCAGCGCTGCTGATCCTCAGCACGATCTCTCTCCACAGCAACTACTGGTTCACCATCGTGCCGGCACTGGTCGTCCTCGGTCTCGGTATGGGTCACGTCTTCTCAGCGTCTCCGAACATCGCCACCTCCAACCTCGATCCCGGAGACCTCGGCGTCGGCTCAGCGATGGTGAACACCACCCAGCAGGTCGGCGGCGCGATCGGCACAGCTCTGCTGTCCGTCATCGCCACCACCACCGTCTCCCGGTACCTCGCCGACCACGGAACAGGCGCCACCGCTCAGCAGCTCGCCCAGCTCGCCAGCTACCAGACGGCGTACCTCGCTGCCGTCGGCATCATCGTCGCACTCAGCGTGACCACCAGCATCCTCATCCGCAACACCGGGCGCGCCGGCGCCACAGCCAAACCCTGACTGCCAGATTCACACCTCACCCAACGCTCGACACCACCCACGGAGTGACCTCATGAAGCTCAACCACGTCAACCTCTGCGCCAGCGATGTCGCCACCTTGGCCCACACGCTGGACACCCACTTCGGCTACCGCACGCTCGAGCTCGGCACAGTGCCCGACCTGCCGTGGGCCACCAACCCAGGAAGCGCTTACGCAATCCTCGTCGGCGAAGACGTCTCCGACATCGTCATCACGCAGATCGACCCCGTGCCCGAGGGTGAGTCCGCGTACCCTCCGCAGTTCCACTTCGGCCTGATCCAGGACACCAAGGAAGCCGCGTACGCCAAGCACGCCGAACTCATCGAGGCCGGGTTCACACCGCATGACGTCGCCGACGGCTTCGAGGTCCTCGGCGCCACATGGACGGCGTTCTACTGCCCCCTCGGAGACGGACTCGAGATCGAGATCAACTACCGCACCCACTCCGACATCCTCGACGGAACGAACTGATGCCCCCGATGCGCCGCCCGTTTAACCCGGTCTTCTGGGCACTTGCCAACGTCGGATCACGAGCCCGATACGTTCCAAAGGTCGCTGCTCCCTTCACGACCGCCGAGCTCCCTCCAGAACGACGACTGCAGGTGCCGACACGGCACGGCACACTCAACGCGGTCGTCATCAGCCCCGGCACACCGACCGCTTCTGCAGAGCCAGCACCGCCTGTCATCGTGCAGTTCCACGGCGGCGGGTTCCTCAACCGATACCCGGAGCAAGACCGTCACCTCGCACGGTTCCTGGCCGCGAAGCTCGGCGCGGTCGTCGTCATGCCCGACTATTCGATAGCGCCGAAAGTGCGCTACCCGGTCGCCGAGGAGGAGGCGTTCGACGTCGTCCGGTGGGTGCAGGA
Source organism: Curtobacterium sp. SL109 (assembly GCF_026672405.1). NCBI lineage: Bacteria > Bacillati > Actinomycetota > Actinomycetes > Micrococcales > Microbacteriaceae > Curtobacterium > Curtobacterium sp. SL109. The sequence continues at coordinate 159,332 of NZ_JAPPRB010000001.1, read as the reverse complement.
CTCCGGGTATCGGCACGGCTGGGACGGTCGACGACTGTTCCTGTCAGGCATCAGCGCGGGCTCGAAGCTATCGATGAACGTGTGCCAGCAACTCCACGCCACCGGGGGAACGCGACCGCTGGCCGTGTCGCTCGTTGTCCCCGTAACCGACATGAGCCGCACCGATCGACGATCGGAGATCCCACGGCCGGCGATCAGCCCGTTCATCCAACGATTGGTGAGTTGGGCGTACTTCCCGGACGAGGACCGCCGACGAGAGGCGCTTGCAGCTCCGCGCTTCGACGGAAACCTCCCGGCGAAGATGCCGCCCACTCTGATCCAGACGGGGAAACACGACACACTCTGTGTGGAGGGTAAGGAGCTCGCGGAGACGCTGCGGATCGGCGGGGTGGAAAGCAGGTACATCGAGTACCCCGGAGCGGACCACGACTTCTATGCCAGCAAGCCCGCCGCCCGTGTCGAGAGCGTCCTCACCGAGATCACCGCGTTCTTCGCCAGCCACCTTCCGCGCTGATGGTCTCATCGTGCGAGCGTGGAACCGACTCCTGGGCTGTCCCGGTGAGCACTGATGTCGAGCCACGCCCTTTGGCGTTCGTTAGCGGTCGGTGCCTATCACAAACGATCGTTTCTGCATGCCCGTCAGACGGTCGCTCCCCGGACGCGTTCGAGACCGCGGGGGAGTGGGTCAAGGATCCAGGATGTGAGTAGCTGCGCTCGGCGTCGTCCTTTTTGCTGCGCTCCGTGCCGTGATCGTGCGCGCAGGCTGATCGGCTGCGGCTGATCACGCAGTGCCTTGAGGCTTCCCGTCGACCTGCTGAGCTGTCGAGCTGTCAGTCGTCGCCGATTCGCGGAACGATGGCTCTGTCGTCTTTCACTAGGCTCATGGCATGGCAGTCAAGAGGAATCATCGTGTGCCATCGCAGGCGCGGCCGGTCGCGATGTTCCCGTCAGTGCGCGTGACGGCGGTGTTTCGGTGAGGCGGGTGCCGATGCAGAGCGGCGACCTCGTGTCGGTGGGGTACGACGATGCTGAGCGCGCCCTTGAGGTGGAGTTCGTTGGAGCGACCGTGCGTCTGTACCTCGACGTACCGCAGGACGTCTTCGAGGGACTGCTCTTAACGCATGATCACGGGGCGAACGTTCGCAAGTACTTCGACGTGCGTGTGGATCAGGGCGGTTACCGGTACCTCGAGATGTGAGTCCACTGTCCGGTAGCGCCTAGGCCGCGCCGGCAGCGTGTTCGACTCTGTATCGGCGTCGGGTGGCGAGGGCTGTCTGAACGGGGATAGATGCCCTCGTTCGGGGGTGCCCTGTATTCACAGAAGACCGATAGGTTTCGAGTGCCCCTCATCTGAGGCGACGTCATAGTCGACGGACGGTGCGGGCGTTTCACGTCTTTCGAGCGGCTGTCCTGGGGGACGCCGAGCTCTATCACCGCACCTTCTGTGTTGTCACTCGTTCTAGGGGAACCCGTGCTTCTTGCTCCACGCCGCCCTGCGGCTCATTCATCCTTCGGTTGGAAGGTCGCACTCGTCGGGGCGGTCAGCGTCGCGCTTGTCGGGGGTGTCGCGCAGACCGCGCACGCCGCGATCCCGGGCGGCCCCACCACGACCGGTCTGACCGGGTCCCGTCCGTCAGCCACCACACTGCCGTTCGCCGTGTCCGACCAGGTCGGCGTCGCCGTCGACGTCGCAACGGGCAACCTCGAGGTCACGACCGCAGGGCTGTCGCTGCCGGGTGTGAGCGGCACGAACGCGATCGCGCAGACCTACAACTCCCTCGGTTGGCAGGCCGCGAGCACGAGCACCCAGCAGGCGGCCCGGTGGTCCACAGGTATCGCCGGCGCTGGGTCGTTCTCGGCTGGCGCGTCGGGTGCGGTTGTGTACACGGCGGCGGATGGTGCGACGTGGACGTTCACGCCGGCGACGTCGACGACGTTCACTCCGCCGGCCGGGTTCCTCCGGAAGCTGACCGCTTCAGCGACCACTAACCCGACGTACACGATGACGGACCCGGCGACGGGGCAGGTCATCACTTCCAACGTCAATGGGCTTCCCGTGTCTGTCGCGGACCGGAACGGGAACACGGTCGCGATTTCCAACGGCCTCAACGTGCCGACCTCGATCGTCAGCACCGCTGGCACTGCCGCGGCGAAGACTGCGACGGGTGCGTACGACTCGACGTCGCGGACCTACACGGTGACGCAGGGCTCCGGTTCCGCTGCCCGGTCGGTGAAGTGGGTGAAGGACACCAACGGCAACCTCACCTCCTACGTCGACGGCGCTGGGAAGACCACCACGTTCGCCTACTCCGGTAACGACCTCACCAGCATCACCAGCCCGACCGGTGCGACAACGACCATCAGCTACTCGGGAACCACCCACAAGGTGTCCCAGGTGGCGCAGTCCAACACCACGGCGGGCGCTGCCGGCGCGTCGACGACGCGTCTGAGCTACGCGTCGGCGACGTCGACCCTGGTCGCGAGCCCGAACACGGACACCGCGACTGCGGTGGCGTCGGTGCCGCACACCACCTACAGCATCAACTCGTCCCAGAAGCTCGTGAACAGCGTCACCGACGCTGCCGGCCGAGTCCGGTCGAAGACGTACAACGGTGCGAACCTGCAGCCCACGACCTCGACGGTCGGGTCGGGATCGTCCGCGTCGACGACAACTGCGACGTATGGGGCGAACAGCAGCCAGTCGCTGACGAAGGTCGCCTCGAGCGGGGGAGCGTCCCAGTCGCTGAGCTACAACGCGTCCCCGGCAGCAACGGCGTACTCGCCGGCTTCCACCACCGACGACGCTGGCAACACGTCGAACCGCACATATGACGGTGTTGGGAACCAGCTGAGCAACAGCACCGGCACTGGTGCCACCGCTGCAACGTCGACGCTGACCTACACGGCTGGGCAGGTCGCGACCGCGACTGCGCCGGGCAACGGCACGAACAAGACGACCTACAGCTACACGAACAAGCAGCTCACCGGTGTCACCCCCGTGACCGGGACCAGCCTCGGTGCCCGCGCGTACACGTACGACGCCCTCGGACGGATCGCATCCGCGTCCGACGGCGCCGGCCGGACCACGTCGTACACCTACGACGGCGACGACCGGGTGCTGACGACCTCGTTCTCGGACTCCACACCGACGGTGACGAACACGTACGACAACGCCGGACACCTGCTCACCCAGGCGTCGGGGTCGGGCACGGTGACGAACACCTACGACCAGCTCGGCAACCTCCTCACCACTGGCAACACCGCGAGCCCGTCCGGGATCAGCACCATCACGTACGCGTATGACAAGGCCGGGAACCAAACGTCGTACGCCGACCAAGACGGCACCACCACATCCGCCTACGACGACTCGGGTGTGCTGATCTCGACCACGACGCCGGCGCCGAACAAGCCGACCGAGACGATCAACTTCGTCACCGACACCAACGGCCGTCGCACCGACACCTACGTCGACTCGAACGCCGATAACAGCAGCTGGGCAAGTCGCACGCACACCGACTACGACACCAACGGCCGCGTCAAGGAGATCCAGGGGTGGATCGGCACGACCGGGCAGCGGCTCTACGACTTGAACTACTGCTACAACGCCGGTAGCACCGCGCCCACCTGCGGGACCACGACCACGAACGACCGGTCCAAGATTCAGTGGGTTGGTGACAGTGTCTCCGGGCAGAGCACTGCGTACACGTACGACACCAGTGGCCGGATCACGAAGACCGTCACCACCGGCAGCGGGAAAGCGACTCCGGGAACGTGGGAGTTCGGCTACGACATCCGCGGCAACCGCACCAGCACGAAGTTCACCAAGAGCAACGGCGACGTCACCACGAACCAGACGCTGACCTACAACGCGGCGAACCAGATCACCACCGCCGGGTTCGGCTACGACGGGGCCGGTAACCTCACCGCGCTGCCCGAATACGCGTTCACGTACAACGCGGCCGAGCAGATGACCAAGGCCGTCCGCAACGGATCCACGACGACGAACTACACGTACGCCGGCGCCGACCAGAAGTCGGTCCTGTCCATCGCCACACCGGGCGGCGACAACCGCACCTACCAGTACGGACGTGCGGACCAGAACGGCAATCCCACGCTGACGAGCTCGACGACGAACGCGCACCGGTCGAACATCGTCAACGACGCGAAGACCGGGCAGCCCATCGCCCTGTCGACCCCCTCGAACGTGCTCGGTCAGTACCAGTACGACGGCTCCGGGAACATTTGGGGCATCCTCGTCGACGCCACTGCCGCGTTCGACGTCGACTACGACCCGTACGGCACCAGTACCGTCGCCTACAACGGCGGCGGCGACGGACTCGCAGCCAACCCCTTCGGCTTCAAAGCTGGCATCGAGGACACCCACACCGGCCTCGTGAAGTTCGGGCAGCGCTGGTACGACCCGTACTGGGGCTCCTGGACCCAGCAAGACACCCTCGACAGCCCCCTCGACCCCAGCAACGGCAACCGGTACGCCTACGCAGCAAGCGACCCCATTAACGGAAGCGATCCGCGCGGGCTGGCATACTGCTCCTCATCAGTGGGTTGCTACACCACGCCGGACGGCACTGACCACTTGGGAACTGGTCCCGCTGAAACTGATGCACAGCAGCGTGCGGCGAACGGATGTGTACTTTCACTCGCGATCGCGGCCTTCTCGGGTGCAGGTGCTGTTGCATATGGGCTTGGGGTTGGAGCCACACTTGGAATCTGTGGATATTCTCTTTAGGAGCGACAGTGGTAAAAGGGTTTTTGCGGTTATTTGCAAGATCGAGTGTTAGTGCTAGCGTAGTATTCGGTATCGCTTTCATTGCGGTTGGCGCTTACATCCTGTCTAACGGACACATGATTGCCGCCGTCATATGTTTCGTTCTTGGTCTCCTGGCTCTCGTTGCAGCTCTATTGCAGTTCCGTTTAGGGGCTCATGGCGAAATTGCGGATGACAAATCCGACGAAGGTAATTTCTAGAGTGACGGCGGACGGTTCTGACGGCAACGGCCGATATTGATGGGCTAGCAAGAGCGTCTGACCATGTTGCGGTCGGACGCTCTTGCTGTTCGTACCGGGAGAGCTGGGCGGGCCCACGCTTCCCCTGTGGGTAAAATCACTGGTGAGGTGAGTGGTTTCGGGTGGATCACGCCCGGTGGTTAGAGACCGTCCGGCTCCTAGTGGTCTGTCCATACGAAGCAGCGCTCTGCTCCCAAGCGAGTGGATACACGACCAAGCCCACCGCAACTCGACGCTGGCGAAAAACCTTTCACTGAGTGCGTCTTGTGGCGGGGTTACGTTCGGTTTCCTGCTACACAAGGGTCATGGCACAGAAAGTCACCACCCGGCTCATTGACGATCTCACCGGCGAAACGATCGAGGACGGCGGCAAGAACGTCGAGTTCTCCTTCGACGGTAACCACTACGAGATCGACCTCTCCGACGACAACGCCGAGAAGCTGCGTGAAGCGTTCTCTGACTACATCGCGACAGCCGCGAGGACGACCGCTGAAGTGCCGCGTGAGGTGCCACGCCGCATCGGCGTACGACGGCGTACGACGGCGTATGACGGCGGGGGACAGCCGAGGACAACACGACACCGGACAGCTCGACAAACATCTTCGATGTCGGCCGCCACCACCGGGAACTCTTAAGCTGCGTCCATGTCTGATGAGTCCTCACGTGCACCCAGTCGGTTCAGTGCTGGCTTCTACTGCCCAAGGTGCGGCGTGTACAGCCAGCAAGAGTGGAGCGGCCTTGTTGTTGAGGCTGATGACGGCGATGGGCAGACCTGGTTCCAGCCTCTGGAAACCGAGGTCCTCGCGCAGAACCAGACCTACGACCTCTTCGAACACGCAGCCGAGGCACTGGATCCCTGGGAGCAGGCAACCGGCACTCCGCCTCAATGGCGCGATTCTCAGAGCTGGGCTGTGAGCAGGTGCTTCGCATGTCAGCGCGGAACCGTGTGGCACGACAACCAGATCGTGTTCCCGGCAGCGCGCACCGCGCCACAGCCGAGCCCGGACATGCCTGAGGTCCCGCGAGAACTCTATGAGGAAGCTGCGGCAGTCATGCAGGTGTCACGTCGCGCCGGAGCGGCGATGGCGCGAGCAACGCTCGAACGCTTGCTCATCGAGCTCGACCCTATGGATATTACGAGGCCAGCTCTCGACGAGCGCATAATCCACGTCATTCCACGTGTCTCTTCGGCACTTGAACCAGCACTCACGGTCATTAGGCACGCGGGGAACAGGGCGCTGCATGTCGCAGACGCCCCTGGCGACACTCTCGTCCTGGTGCTGGACGAGGAGGATGAGGGCATCGTCGAGTTGCTCTTCTCTGCGATCAATGATCTCGTCGATGAACTCGTTACTAAGCCCAACGCCCGACAACGATTGCTGAACACCGTGCCAGCGTCGGTCATCGAGGCAGTCGAACGCAAGAAGGCGGCGGCAGAGGCCAAGGACCAAGCCGGCTAGCGAGACAAGGCATAGCTGTCGCACGAAACACTCCGCATGTTTACGACTTGTAACCCTACTGTTGCGAGACGTCTCATCGGCAGCCGCGACCGCGGGTGTCGGTGCTGCGGAAGTTCGCAGGGCGGCGAGTCTTGCAACCATGTGTTGCAAGTGCTGGCCATCGTCGCTGTCACGAGCGTTGGGTTGCGAGACAGAAGCCGCGTCGTGGTGAGCAACAGGAGCTGCTCGCTCAGAACGGCTCCTGGAAGTAGCTTCCGACCGCCGTCCTCTTTGTTCGGTAGGGGATCGGCTACCGATCAGGTGCCCGTGACGTTATGCGCTCGGAAGAAGTATCCGTCCTGTCCGGCGGGGTAGGGCTCCACCTCGAAGCGCACGCCCTGACCGGGCCGCAGCGAGAGGAAGCCGGGACCACTCAGGACGGAGAAGTGCACGAAGACGTCGGACTCGAGCGCCTTCGAACGAAGGGCACCCCAGCCGTCGTCGTCGCTCCACCAAACACAAACGCCTTTGACGATCTGCACGACCGTAACGTACCGCGCCGCGGCGTCCGGCAATGGATCGTCTACCGAACGGAGCGGGGAGAGCAGGAGGGAGTCCTACGAAAGGATGACCGCGACTTCAGTAGGAACGTGGTGCCATGAGCCTTGGTAGGACTTCTCGGAGTCGTACCGTGAAGCCATGTGGAAACGGTTGCTGGTGCTCGGCCCACCTACGCTTGCGCTTGTGTTGCTGGTCGCCTGGTGGGCTACCCAGCGGGCCGGCATCGTCGACGTGGTCCCAACTCGGGAGGAAACCTTCCTCACGAACCCCTATGCCGTGCTTGTGATGATCGGATACGCCGTCGTCCTCGGCGTTTCAGGTTTCCGCCCCCGCCAATCCGTCATGCTGCTCATCGTTCTTGTTGGTCTCCAGCTGTTCTTCTGGCCAGCTCGTTTCAGCCAGTTGAGCTGGGTCGGCTACCTCATCCTTTTGCCCCTGCCCGCAGTAGTCGCCCGCTCCAGCTCTGCCCGCGCGCGAACCCCAGCCTTTGCGCTCCTGCTCACCACATCCGCCGCGATCGGAGCGCTTTTGACCATCCCCGCACTGTCTGTGTCGGGCCGCTGGGGGCTCGTCAACGGGCGACCGTGGGACGCTGACCTCACGGTGAACGCACTCGTTTGGGTCCTGGTCTGCCTTGCTGCGACTGCCGGGTCCTGGAAGATGGGGCGCGATCGCCGGGCAGGACGGGTCGAACCGGCGTTGCGAGGACTACCTGTCGCGGTGCCGGAGTCGGTGGGCATGCTTTCGCCAAGAGAACGCGAGATCTTCGCACTCGTCGCGGAGGGGCGTTCAAACGCTGACATCGCACGATCGGCGTTCATCAGTGAAGCAACGGTCAAGACCCATGTCGGAAAGATCCTGACGAAGCTCGGACTGTCCTCGAGGAGCGAGCTCATTGCGTTCGCCTACCGAACAGGACTGATCACGCCGATCTCACCTGAATAGCCGGTTGTCCAACGGGGCCGAAGGTCGTCGCGCTGATGCAATCGCCCATCTAACGTCGTCCGCTTCAATTGGCGATCGCAGGACGGACTTCCCTCGCCGTAGCATCGGCTCATGCCAGAGATTCGACGTGAAGACGGGGTCGTCCGTGAGAAGCTCAGCGCGATCTTCCGGGCAGAAGAGCAGCGCCTCGCTTCAAGCCTCAGCCAGGCTCGTGCAGGGCTACAGCATCGGCCTAGCAAGGGGCAGCAAGTCGAGGTCGCGGTGCGGGACTTCATCCTGGGGCACCTGCCGAGGCGCTTCGATGTTGGTTCCGGTGAGGTCTTCGACCGTTGGGGTGCTGTCAGTGACCAGCTCGACATCGTGATCTCAAACGACGACCAGCCCTTCCGACATGGTCCGGACCAGGCAGGCTTCTACCTCGCGGAAGGAGTGTCTGCGATTGGTGAAGTGAAGAGTCGACTCACTCGGACAGAATTGCGAGACATAGCGAAGAAGGGGCGGAGTGTTCGTCGACTGGAGCCGGCGCCGCTCCAAATGAACGAACCGCTTTCGTCGAACATCAGCGACGCGTCGCGGTTCGTGGAGTCGTTCCCTACGTTCGCCATCGCCCTCGAAACGTCGATGACCCTCGCAACGATCAACGAAGCGTTGAACGCCGAAGTACCAGTTCCAGCCGGCGCACCGGCACGCGGCAACCTAGGGCTGCTTGATGCGCTGTTTGTCCTCGGACGCGGATACTTCGTGTACCTCGCGGACGGGCAGGGCGCGCTACGGATGCTGAACCCGGAGACGGGCGAGACCTTCGAGGGTTGGGCGTACATGGGCCCCGAAACCCTTCTCGGCCTCTTCACATGGCTCGACGCGGTCGTTGCTCGACGCTATCGGTGGCAGGGCGTGGCGACTCCGTACATCCTTCGCTCGATTAGTACCGACGGCATGTGACACGTCGCGCTCGGCCGAGGTGCCCGATAACCGGTCGTCCTCGGGCGCACGTCCGGACGTGTCAACCATGACAACCTGCCCGTGTCCTGCCTGATCGGGGGATCCCCGTTCAGGTGTCCCGCAAAACTGCCCGGTGAAGGGGCGACAAACGCAACACCTCATCCGCCTCGAAAAACTATAGGTTTTCGAGACGGAGTCGTGAGACGGTTGGTGGCTCGGGTGAGTCCAGTGGTTCCGGGAGTCTGGGTTGTCTCGGAAAGTCGTCTCGGTGTTGATGGTGCTTCGGTGGGTGGTTGCGGGGTTTTCTGAGACACTTGGCGGGTGAGGCTTCTCGGGTATACGCGTATCAGCACTGGAGCGCAGGATGCGACATTGCAGGTTGATGCGTTGGTTGCGGTGGGGGTGCAGGAGCGGGACATCTTCGCTGATGTCACGTCTGGTCGGAAGGAGGCCGCCGCTCGTCCGGGGATGGGCCGGCTGCTCGAGCACGCCGCTGCCGGCGACACGGTGGTGGTGTGGCGGGTTGATCGGCTCGGCCGGTCACTGGTGGACGTGTTGAGCACGGTGACGATGTTGGGAGAGCGGGGCATCGGGGTCCGGAGTGTGTCGGATGGGATCGATCCGGCGACGTCGACGGGGCGGCTGATGTTGAATCTGATGGCGACCCTCGCGGAGTACGAACGCGAGCTGATCGTCGAGCGCGTCATCGCCGGCATCGCTGCCGCTCGGGACGCTGGTACTCGGTTCGGGCGGCCGCCGTCGGATCCGGTGGTAATTGGCCGGAAACTCGCGATCGTGAACGAGGCCCGCGCTGCCGGCCATACCGCCGCGGATGCAGCGAACCTGGTGGGGTGGTCCCGGGCGACCCTGTATCGGCACCAGGCGACTGCCGTGCAGGCCGTGGGGAAGGAGCGTCCGTGATCGAGATCAGCCGTCGGGAGTTCGCGTTGCGTCGGCGCGCGGAGTTCGTCCGCTGGGTTCGGATTCGCGGCGAGTGGGAGCCGGAGATCAACCGTGGAATCCCGACGCAGTTCACCGAGATTGGGCTGCTGGTGTGCGTTGACGGGGTGTTGCAGGAGTTGCACCGGGATGAGTGGACGTTCTGCGACAGCACCACCTGAACACCGGCAGAGTCGTCGTGCTGGTGTTTCACGGAGGAACGTGATGCGGTGTGGGAGTGACGTTCTTTGCTGATGATCCAGACCCGCTCGACCTTGCGGCGGTCGAGGAGCCAGTCCGGGATCCACGGCATGGCCCGGCGGAGGATGAACTCCCCGCGGTGATCGGCTACGGGCTCCGGTGGGCGACAAGCGAGCACGCGGCCATCGTGGTGGAGTCCGCACGGGTCTTCACCGACGGTGTCCTGTTCCAGATCGGGCGCCAAGTTCGCCGGAGGGACCTGTCCGAGCGGCAGTTTCAGCAGCTGATCCACGAGGACCACTTCTTCGTTTCCGAGGAAGGCCGCCGCGCGCGGCTGCAGTACGGCGCGATCCTGTCCGATGGGCAGCGCCTCGCTGACAGCGACCTCTTCGACGAAGACGGTGTGGACGACGGCGCCGTGCTTCTGCGTCAGGGCGGCAGCGGGGGAGGTGGGGCGTCGTCGTACCGGTACGCCGACGATCTGTGGCTGCACCCGCTACCGCCGGCTGGGTCACTCGAGTTGGTTGTGCAATGGCCGGCCCTGCAAGTCCCGGAACACCGCATCACCCTGCCGGTCGGCGATCTCCTGCGCGCTGCCGAGCAGGTCACGACCCTCTGGTCGGACTGACCACTTCGTGTGGCGGGACGTCTAGACCCTGACGCATACCTGTGGCAGAAGTCCGATTCGGCACCCTAGAGCGACACAGAGCGACCCGCTGAAGCGTGATGCGTTGAGGTATACCCCAGAGCGACATACGCGACGCTCCACAGCACCGGAACACGTCCCTGACCGCAAGTTGCGTTCGGCGTGATAATATAACGCCTATGAGCACACCTGACTCGGCGGTCGCCCAGCGGATTGCGGAGAGCGCGCAGCCCGTCGTCGACTCCATCTACGACGGCATCCAGGAAGCCCACTACAACGTCCGCCACCTGACGAAGAAGGGTAAGCGGATGGAGGCCCTGCAGCAGCCTCACCACATAAAGCTGGTGACAGACCTGTACCGGTTCTTTATCTTCAACCACCTCGATGCCAATGAAGCTGATCTCGGGGACTGGCGCCTCAACCGGCAGATACAGAAGAACTCGATCACGGTGCACAATGGTCTCCAGACGATCAAGCTGTTTCACACAACTAAGCACGACGTGATCCCCGCGGCTGGGCGAAACACTCAGCGAGTCAACTACTTCTCTAGTGAGATCGGCGCCGCGGACCCCGACGCCCTGCTCGCCGCGCAAAATCTGATTCTGACGTGGCAGCGCTGGAAGCCGACGGCTCCGTTGCGACTTGTGCACACGCTGACCACCGGGACTTACAGCACCAACCCGAAAATCGACTTCAGCTGCGTGATGCAGCGCTCGTCCGAAGACTTCTCTGGCTACTCGTTCGATCGTCGAGAGCTTGACCAGCTCGAGGACTACGGCGATCTAGAGATCGCGACTGGCACCGATTCCTGATGCTCTACGGGGCAAGGATTGAAGCCGCCCGTGCCATCGCTGGCGTTACGCAGACTGAGCTCGCCACGGCGACTAGTGTCAAGCAGCCGCTTATATCAATGATGGCACGAGGTGAGCGCACGTTATCCGAGGAGTACGCAAGTAAGTTCTCAGAGGTCATGGCGCTTCCGGTAGAGTTCTTCTCTATTCCGCCTTCCGGGATTCCCGACTCGTCTGTTGACATGCGAAAGATGAAAACCGCCTCTGCGAAAGATTCGGAGCGAGCAAAAACTCTCTTCAAGGAGGCGTATCGAGTTTCAGCGGAGCTGGTATCCGCCGACGAGGTGCCAAGACCTACTCTTCCAATCGTGCAGGATCGGGATGGGGTCCTCTCTACTGCGCGCATTGAAGAGATTGCCCTAGAAGTGCGGCTCCGTCTCAGGCTGGATCCAACCGCGGTGATTCCCGACATGACTGCAACACTCGAGCGCCATGGGATCGTGGTCGCACCTCTTGTGGTTCCTGGTGCGAAGGAATCGGGCGACCAGACAAAGCATTTCGGAGCGTCTCATTGGGCTGGAATCAACGAGACTGCGCTTGCAAGCTACGTCCCTGGGAGCTCCGGGGATCGCGATCGGTTTACGCTCGCACACGAACTCGCGCATATCGTTCTGCACACGTTTAGAACGCATGTAGAGCCAGACATGAGAGAGAAAGAAGCATATCTTCTTGCAAGCGCGATCTTGCTACCTTATGCGGAAATCGCTGAAACTATCGGCCGAGGTAGTACTCTGCGAAACTTGGCCGCGTCGAAGGCTCGGTGGGGCGTATCGATGCAAGCAATCATCATGCGAGGCAAGGCTATCGGTTCTCTTCCGGAGGATCGCGCTGCAATGCTATTTCGTCAGATCTCTGCGCGAGGGTGGCGCAAAAATGAGCCGGTTGATGTCGCACATGAGCAGCCCAAGTTGCTCCGCAAACTCTTGGAAAAGAGGTACGGCCCGGAGCCCCATATGAGTAGGTCCGCGGTTTCTGAGCTCGCGCTACCTAGTGCGGTCCTTCAATCTTTGGCCCCGCAGATTCGTCAAAGGAATGATTTTGTCCCGGCGGCGAAAAAGGTTGGCCCGGGATCGAATGTCATCGAGGCGGACTTCGCGCGCCCAGATAAGCGCTTGCGTTGACATAAGAGCGCCATATCGGCGCGAACGAGAACAGCCGGCCACCCTGAGGGTGGCCGGCTGTTTTGTGTGGGGAGCGGCGTCAGTGTGCCGCGTCGTACGCGTCGCGGACGGCCTGGCTGATGCGGCCGCGGGAGGAAACCTCGTGGCCGTTCGCGTTCGCCCATTCGCGGACCTTCGCGAGCTCTTCCGAGTTGCCGCGCTTCGGCGCGCTGCCACCGCTGGCCCGACCAGAGCGGCCGCTGACCTTGCGGGCGGCGGCGATGTAGTCGGAGAACGCTTCGCGGAGGGCGTCGGCGTTGTCGTCGGTGAGGTCGATTTCGTAGTGGGTGCCGTCGAATCCGAAGATGACAGTACGGCCCTTGCCGTCGTCGATGGTGTCGCCGGTGAGGTCGTCGACGAGGTGCGTGGTGACTTTCTGCGCCATGGTGGAGGTCGCCTTTCGCTCGGGGGTTCGCTTCCACCCTGGCATAACTGTTCCGTAGAACGCTTTGTCCGTCGTCCGGTCGTCGGCTGGTCGGGCAGACTGATCGTGATGTCTGATTCCTCGCCGGCCGTATCCGGGTATGCCGCTGCTCTCACCGAGTTAAAGCAGCAGGTACGTGCTGCTCGGTTCACGGCGCAGCGCCGCGTGAACACGGAACTGATCCGTCTCTACTGGGGAATCGGAGCAACGATTCTGCAGCGCCAGGGGGAGGAAGGGTGGGGGAGCAACGTCATCGGCCGGCTCGCAACGGATCTGCGGGCCGAGTTCCCGGAGATGAAGGGGTTCTCCCCGCGGAACCTCGCGTATATGCGGGCGTTCGCGGCAGCGTGGTCTGACGAGCAGATTCTGCAACAGGCTGTTGCACAACTGCCCTGGGGGCACATCACCGTCCTCCTCGACCGGCTCGATGACCACGAGCTCCGGGGCTGGTACGCCGGTCAAGCGTCCGCGCACGGGTGGTCGCGGAACGTCCTCGAACATCAGATCCGCTCGGTGGCGCATACGCGCCTGCAGGCGGCGCCGACGAACTTCGCTGAGGTGCTCCCGCCGGGGGAGTCGGATCTGGCGCAGCAGATCACGAAGGACCCCTACGTGCTGGACTTCCTCGCCCTCGCGGTGACGCGAAGGAACGCCACCTCGAGCAGGCACTCGTTGACCGGATCATCGACACCCTCCGCGAGCTCGGGGAGGGCTTCGCGTTCGTCGGCCGGCAGGTGCACTTCGACGTCGACGGGGACGACTTCTACGTCGACTTGCTGTTCTTCCACGTCGAGCAGCTCCGGTACGTCGTGATCGAGCTCAAAACCGGGAAATTCAAGCCCGAGTACCTCGGCCAGCTCGGCTTCTACGTCGCCCTCGTCGACGACAAGCTCCGCCGACCTCAGCATGCGGATACCGTCGGCCTGTTGCTGGTCGCGGACAAGAACGACGCCGTCGTCCGGTACTCCCTCGCCGGACAGCAGACCCCGATCGGTGTCGCCAGCTACGACCTCCTCCCACCAGCAGTCCGCGCCGCCCTGCCCTCGGAAGCGGACCTCGTAGCCGCACTTGCGACGGAGATCGACACCCCCGAGTCCTGACCAGGAGCAGTACCTCACGCAGGGATGTGAACGATGACTGTTCTCGAAGCGCCGCAACGGTCCACCCGTCCGTTTTCGGCCCGCGCCGTGACCGCGTCAGCGAGCGGCTTGGACCCGGACCGCGTTCTCGTTTTCGGTGACGGGGTCTTTGCACCGGAGGAGTCGCTACACGACGCTGCACGAACGATGGCACGGGCCCTGGCGGCGCGATCAGGGCGAGGCGTCGACGTCACAGCAGTGCCGTGGTCGAGCTGGTCCGGACAGACGCTGCTGTCGGCGGGCAGTGGAATCCACGTCGCCAACTACGACGTCGTGATGGTTTGCCTGTCGGGCAGCGTCGTCCACAGCCGGACGACGAGCACTGCGGTCACCGGGGCTGCCGACGAAGCGCTCGTGCTGGTTGATCAGCTCCGACCGCTTCTGGCGCCGACCGCGGAGATCGTGGTCGCCCTGGCGTACAAGGAGGAGCAGCCGGCGCTCCTGGCGTCACTGCGGGAGGCGCTAAAGGACTTGGTCGTGTTGAGTGTCGACAGCGACACGGTCGCGTCGCCGCCGCCGCTTCTGCTGGAGGTGTCGCAGCTGCTGCTTGAGCAGCAGCGCGCTCGTGCCGGTAGCCCACAGTGGCTTCGCTCGAAGTGGCAGCCGTTCCAAGAGCGGTACGACACCATCCGCGGCCTGGGCATCGTCGATACACCGACTAACGCGGCCCTGGATGAGATGGTGCAGCACATGACCGAGCTCTTCCACACGCGGGGAGCGGCGATCACGTTCCTACCGGAAGGGCGGCAGTGGTCGGCCGCGAGCATCTGGATTCCACGTGGGACAGGAGCGCTGCAGGACTCCTTCTGCCGTTCAACCGTGCTGAGCTCGGGCCCGATGGTCGTCGGAGATGCGTGGGACAAGAACCGCCCGCAGCTCGTGCGCCGCGGACCGATCCGCTTCTATGCGGGCCACCCGCTGGAGAGCGTGGACGGCACTCGCGTCGGTGCGGTCTGCGTGTTCGACTCCGCGCCGCGACGGGAGGACAGTGTCGAGCTCGATCTGCTGCGGGACTTCGCGGTCCGGGCGCGGGACATGCTGTACGGCCTCTAGAAACTCCACCAGGTTCGGGCCTGGTGAAGCGCGTCGCGCGCTGAACGGCGCGACGGCCGCGACAAAGGACGGGAGGCACGGTGTCGGATACCACCGTGCCTCCTGACCGTCATTCATGCATTGGCAGGGCCAGGAGCTGACCAAGAGCCGGAGTCTGTGGGACCTGCCCGCCCTCACGATGCGGGGGTGGGCAGGCGCATGGGGCCGAGGATCAGAAACTCCAGACCCCATTGCTTGGGCGGTAACCAGCCGCCCCACACCAATCCTTCCAGCCCCGCCCGCCCTGCGCCAGCACGTTAGTCGTCGGACTGATGTGGCAAGCAACGATGGCCGGCTGCGGGCTCGCGACCCTGGACGGGCCATCATCCGCGGCGACGTTGGGTTGCAGCATGAAGTACATCCACTACACCGGACGGCCGACGCTGACGGTCCACGGTTTCGGGGACGTCGTCATCGAATACGCCGACGTCCTCGGTGCCAGCGGCCAAATCGACACTGTCGACGTCCTCACTTTCGTCGAAGACGGGCAAGCCGCCGTGGAAACACTTCTGATCGGGCCTGGCGGCCAGATCGCGATTTCCTCTGCGTCCGAGGACGAGGACGAGTTCGAAGACGATCGCGAGAGTCCGAGTGCGCCGCAATGACCGGTGGACCGGCTTCCACGCCCGAGATCGATGAGGTCGCCGCGGTGTTGCGATCGGGACGGCCCAGATGGCCACGTCGATCACCGAACCGCCGCTGATTCCAGCCGCCCGAAGCCGAGCTGCAGTGGCCCAGGAGGCGATCACGACACCGACGAGGATGCACAGCGCGTAGTAGTGCACCTCGACGGGGCCGATGGTGAACCCATTGACGGGTGGGCTTGGGATTCCAGCAGCGATGGTCATGTCCGTTCCGTTCCGGCGTACCTGACCAGAGCACGGCTGACTGTCTCTGGCATGCCGAAGCAAGTCTGTCCTAGCAGGCCATGGTCGAGCGATGCGACCTCACTCAGCTCAGCCCTGCGGCTGCGTTCGGCGCATCCGGGTGGTGGTTCGTGCGTGTGATCGGCTGAGAGCACGAGATAGCGAGGTGGTCGCCGACCTGGCGTCGCTCTCCACACCCAGCTCGGACGCCATCTGTGCGCCCCACGAGCAATCGGACGCGTTGAGCAGGCTTCGTGTCAGTGGGTTCGCCCGGGGCTCACGGTGCCGGAACGGCAGCGGTCACGATGCTTCGCTGACTGAGCGCCGGCGTTGGTCTCCACCGCGCCGTCGGGGAACCACTGACCGCCAGACATCGCGAAGGGTTCTGTGGTGGCGCCACTCCCGCCACGTGAGGACGATGACGAAGACGTCGAACAGCATGAGTGCGGCGATGCCGAAGCTGGGGTGCAAGACCATGTCGACGCCTTGCCAGAGCAAGAATCCGGTCAACGCGGCGATGGCCAGCGGGTAGAGCCGGCGTGTGCCACGCAGCAGCGCCGCGACGATGCCGACCTTCACGATGCCGTGCAACAGGAGGAACACAGCGGTGGTGATCGCGGCTTCAGCGCTGAGTGTCGCTGCGCCGTGCAGGATCAGGTTCGCGACGAGGTCGTGCGGATCCTGCTGCAGTTCACCTGCGGTGGCGTCGTGCGCGATCGCCGAGATTTCCGCTGGCCGGAGGAGCACCAGCGGCACGCCGAGCGCGAGCTCGACGACCCCGTCGACGGCTTTCAATCCGATCCCGATCAGGAACACCAGGTCCGCCAGACGGGCGCTGTTCCACCGCGCGCTGCTCATAGGGCAATCTTCCGCACGTTGTTCCCAGAATCCACTCACGAAGCGTCGTTGCGTTCTGGGTCGTTCCTTGGAGGGCTGCCGCGACGGTGGTTGTGGAGGTGGTTGCGGTGAGCGTGTGGTTCGTCGTTGCAGGTGCAGCAGTTGCCCTGATGGTGTTCGCCGGGTCGGTGACTGCGGCATTGCTCGCGGTCGCAACGGAAGTGGAACAGGAGGGTCTCCTCGATGCGGAGTGAACTTGCATGGGCGGCTCCTCGCGCTGCCGCGGCGATGGTTCTGGCGATGATCGTCGTTGCGGTGGGATTGATGCTTCGAGCGGTTCCAGCGGCGGGGGCGGGTGAACTTCGCCTTGACCTCATAGTCGCCGCCCACGTTTCGCCTGTCGGCGTGCATGGCGCGCAAGTTCTCGGTGCTGTCTTGGAACCGGCCGGCGGGTTGGTACTGATGCTGGTGTGCGCTGCACTGATCTGGTGGCGACAGAACCGCTGGCAAGCGGCTCGGTTCGCTGCGGTCGCAGCGATCGGCTGGCTCTCGGTTGAGCCGGTGAAGCTGCTGGTGCACCGCCCGCGGCCGGTACTGCCCAACGTGCACGCGGCGGCGGAGAGTTGGTCGTTCCCGTCCGGTCACGTCGCGTTGGTGACCGCGGTCGTGCTCGGTCTGGTACTCGTCACGACGGGGCGCAGTCGTGCGGTGACGATCATCTTCGGTTCGGCCGCCGTGATCGTGGTCGCCCTCTCCCGCTTGACGCTGGCGGTGCATTACCCATCCGACACGGCGGCGTCGGTCGTGTGGGTGGGGGCCGTCACCGTCATCGTCATGAGTGGCATGCGGGTTGTGGAAGCAGCCAACACCGACAGGGCTACCCGTCCGCGCCGAGCCGAAACGGCCGGAGCGGACACGCAGCCGATCCTGATCGACGGTGTCCGTCAGGATTGACAGAGGCGTCGTCGCTGCGACGATCGCCCGTTTCCCGTCCGTCCACTGTGTGACCGTTTCACGCCGGCGTGCCGAGACGGTAGCCGACGCCGCGGATGGTGCTGATGAGGTCCCGATCGGTTTTCCGGCGGATGTAGTGCACGTAGGTGTCGACGGTGCCGAGCTGCTCACCGTGTTCGAAGACCGCTGAGAGCAGATGCTGCCGGGTAAAGGCGCGGGAAGGTTCGCTGGCGAGTAGACGCAGCATCGCTGCCTCCTTCTCCGTCAGCATCACCCGGCCGGTGTAGGGGGAAGTGATGCTGCTGTCCTCGGGGTAGAACACCCAGCCGCCGATCTCGATCCCGGCGCCGACACCGGAATAGTCACGCGTCAGCGCGCGGAGTCGGGCGGTGAGCTCATCGAAGTCGAATGGCTTCACCAGGTATTCGTTCGCGCCCGCGTCGAGACCGGAGACCCGGTCGCGGACTTCGCCGAGCGCGGTGAGCATCAGCACGGGAGTGCTGATGCGACGTTTCCGCAGCGTGGCGATCACCTCCGTACCATCGATGCCGGGCAACCGCCGGTCAACAACCATCACGTCGAAGTACTGCTCGGCTGCGACCTGCAGGGCGCTCTCCCCGTCCTCGCAGAGGGTGACGTCCCATTCTTGGCCCAACACGTCGGCGACCAAGGGGCCAAGCCGTGGGTCGTCTTCAATGAGCAGGAGACGAAGCATCATCGGTCGTCCTTCCAGTCACATTCTTCGGCACTCGGACGGGCGATCGGTAGCCGCAACGCGAACACTGTGCCGCCCGTGCCGGTGCGCTCCACAATGATGTCGCCTCCCGCTCGCACGGCGACATCACGCACCAACGCGAGTCCGATCCCGTACCCGGTTCGCGTACCAGCCTCACCGGCCGTGGCGCTCGGCGCACCATGAGCGAACCGGTCAAAAACACGATTGGGCGCGATGCCGGTGATCCCAGGCCCGTCGTCGCTCACACGGATCCTGACGTAGGGGCCGTCCTTGTCCGCCGCAACGGACACGTGCCCTTCGCGGCGGGTATGACCGATTGCGTTGTCGGTCAGAGCGACTAAGCATCGCTGCAGCTGGGTGCCTGATACGGCCAGGGTCGTTCCGGCAAGTGATGACCCGGTTGATGTGACCTCGAGGTGCACCTGGCGTTGAGCGGCGAGGACAGCCATGTCACGACGGAGCGTGATCAGTGCCGCATCGAGGTCCGCGACGCCACCGGTCGCCTCCGCTCCGGCCGCGGCATCGAGGAGGTCGTTGACGATGTCGATCAACACCCGGGTGTCGCCCTGGAGCTCGTCGACGACGGCGCGGCGCGGGTCGCCTGTCGGGGTCATCATCCGCAGGTGCTGCACGCGAGCGTGCAGCACCGTCAGCGGTGTGCGGAGTTCATGGCTGGCGTCAGCGACAAAGGTGCGCTGCATCCGCGCTGCCTCCGCGATCGGCCGTACCGCACGGCGTGCGATCATCCACGCGGCGATGCCCGCGAAGGCGATGGCGAGTCCGCCGACGCCGAGGACCGCGATGCTGAGGTCGACGGTGTCGAGGGTGATGTGCACGTCAGTGGGACCGGGCGTCTCGCGCAGTTGCCCCGGCGTGAGCTGCCACAGGACGTAGCCGACGACCAGCAGGATGATCGCGATCACCAACGCCGCAGAGACGACCGCAACACGGAACCCGATCCCGATCACGGACCGCCGGTACGCCAACCGGTCGGGGTCGCGGTCCCTACTCGATCTGAACGACCATCGAGCGACCGTGTCAGCGATGGCTGACCACCACGATGACGACACTTGCGCCCCTTTCCCGGAAGCGACGCCGGAACACGTGGGGGGACGCGTTCCGGCGTCGCCGTCTCGGCATCGATCCTGCCCTACCCGAGCAGCACCGACACATTCAGCATCAGGAACGACGACTCAGAAAACACCAAGAAGCGTGGATCGAGCGTCTGTTCTGTTTCTTGGTGAAGTCTTGCCGGTGTCTTCCTACCGTCGTGTCATCGCCGATCCCGCGTCCCGCGGAACGGCCCGTTCCGACGAGGAGAACGTCATGTCCCACTCGCCTGCAGCGCTGCTGCGAACCCGGACCCGCTCGAATAAGGTCCCGGACCCCACCGCGTCGTTCTGGATCATCAAGGTCCTCGCCACCACCGTCGGTGAGACCGCAGCGGACCTCCTCAGCGACACCGTCGGCCTCGGACTGCCCCTGACGACGGTGATCATGGCGATCGCGCTCGTGGTGTTCCTGGTGCTGCAGTTCCGTGCCCGCGCCTACCGGCCGCCGCTCTACTGGATCACCGTGGTGCTGATCAGCATCGTCGGCACCTGCATCACCGACCACCTCACCGACGGCCTCGGTGTGCCATTGATCCTCAGCACTACCGTCTTCGCCGCTGCACTGGCCGCAGTGTTCATCATCTGGTACCGCAGCGAAGGGACCCTCTCGATTCACAGCATCGACACGGTCCGCCGTGAAGCGTTCTACTGGCTGACGATCCTGTTCACCTTCGCCCTCGGCACCGCCGCCGGCGACCTGATCGCCGAACAGACCGGGCTCGGCTACTTCCCCTCACTGCTGCTGTTCGCTGCCGCGATCGTGCTGACCGCTGCTGTGTGGTTCATTGGCCGCCGCGGCCCGGTCGTGTGCTTCTGGATCGCCTACATCCTCACCCGACCGCTCGGCGCTTCCACCGGCGACCTGCTTTCCTCGCCGGTCAAGGACGGCGGCCTCGGCATCGGCACCATCACCACCAGCATCGTGTTCCTCGCCGTTATCACCGCGATCATCACCTGGATCACACTGCGGCTCCGCCGCAACGACACCGCCCTACGCACGCAGCTGACCGTTTGACCCCGCTCAGCGCACCGCCACGTCCTGGACCGGAGGTGGCGGTGCGCTCCGCCGTGAAAGGTTCCCCATGCTCACCACCGTCCCCCTCGCCGTGCACCTGCTCGACGCCGCATCCGTGCTCCACGCGTTCGGCCCATACGTCCTCGCAGGCATCGCCGTCCTGATCTTCATCGAATCCGGCGTGCTCTTCCCGTTCCTGCCCGGCGACTCACTCCTCGTGACCGCCGCGATCATCAGCAGCGCACTCGGCATCACCCCGTGGCAGGTCGCCCTCGTCGCGTCCCTCGCCGCGATCGCCGGCGACCAGGTCGGCTACTGGCTCGGCAAACGCTTCGGCCGACGGCTGTTTCGCGATGACGCACGGCTGCTCACCACCGCCCGACTCGGAGAAGCGGAAGCGTTCTTCACCCGCTGGGGCGGCCTGTCCCTCATCCTCGGCCGCTTCGTACCGGTCGTCCGCACCTACGTGCCCCTCGCCGCTGGAACCGCACAGATGCACTACCGCCGGTTCCTGCTGTTCAACCTCACGGGCGCCGTCGCTTGGGCGGCAGGACTGACGGCTGTCGGTGTGCTCCTGGGCGGGATCCCGTTCGTGGCCCACAACATCGACGTCCTCATGATCGTCATCATCGTCGTGTCGGTACTCCCGATCTTCATCGGCGCACTCCGTCGTCGACGCCACAACCGGGCGGCAGCGAAGGACGAGCACGCCGCCCAGGAACGCCGTGCGGCGCCGGAACGGCGGCCGTGAACGTCTCCGCGCACAGCCGGGTGAACCGTGTGCCCGATCCGACACCGTCGTTCTGGGTCATCAAGGTGCTTACCACCGGGATGGGGGAAGCGCTCTCCGACTTCCTCGTCACCCGGTTCGACCCGGCACCAGCCGTCCTCGTCACCGCGGCGCTCTTCGCGGCCGTCCTCGCCGTGCAGCTCGCAGCGACCCGGTACGTCCCCTGGCTGTACTGGACGGCGGTGTCGATGGTCGGTGTGTTCGGCACCATGATCGCCGACGTCACCCACGTCGCCTTCGGAGTTCCGTACCTGGTGTCCGCACCCGTGTTCCTGCTCGCCCTGGTCCTCGTGTTCGTCCTGTGGCGTCGCACTGAACGCACGCTCGACGTGCACGCGGTCACCAGCCGGCGTCGACAGTACTGGTACTGGGCCGCCGTTGTCGCGACCTTCGCGATGGGGACGGCCGCTGGCGACCTGCTCGCGAGCACCTTCCACCTCGGCTACTTCGCAGCCGGACTGGTCTTCGTCGCCCTGATGGCACTCGTCGTGGTCCTGCGCATGACGGCCGTGCTGGGGCCGATCGCAGCCTTCTGGACGGCGTACGTCCTCACACGCCCCGTCGGTGCGTCATTCGCGGACTGGATCGCCGTCCCACACGTCCGTGGCGGCCTCGACGCCGGCACCGGCCTGGTCAGCGCGCTTCTCGTCCTCACCATCGCCATCGCGGTCGCCTGGACAGCTCAGCACCACCGCGCAACGCAACTCAACGAAGTCAACAGCCGATGATGCTTTGAGCGCGTGTATGCGACGTGGCTACGACAAACGCAATGACCAGCCGCCTGCGATCTGCGTTGGCCCTCGCAACCGGATCACGATCCAAAATGGAGGGGCCGAATCTGTCGCGTGCATAACCGCCGCGTGCTCAGGACGTGGGTAGACCTCCAACGAGCCCGTAGATCAATCGCAACATGACACCAAGCGCAGGTCAAAACGCGACGCTGAGCGCGGTTGCACACACAATTGCGCTCGAAACGGCTTCCGCTTTTACCAGACGAATGCGCAAAAGACGCGAGCCCCCGGATGTGAGTATCACCCGCTGTGCACCGACATCAGCGGGGTGAGCGGGGTGAGCCAGAAGCGCGCGCCTGGTGTCGCCACGGCCGATCCGTCACGGCGGAACGCGAGCACGTCGACCGCGAACCTGGCGGTGATGCGGTCGAGATCCGCCTGGTCACCGGCCATGATCGCAGTCGCGAGCACGTCGGCCGTCACGATGTCGTCGGCGGCGACCGTCACCTGCGCGAACGTCGCCGAACCACGGACCCAGATGTGCTCGCCGCGCTCGGCGGTCCCGGAGGTCGCGAGAGCGCGGCGTCCCGATCGGAGCTGGAGCCACGCTGCGAGTGCATCACGTCGGTCCGGGTCGACGACGCCCACCATCCACGGCTCGCCGCCGGTGTGCGAGCCGCGGCCGAGCACGTCACCACCCACGGTGAGTAGCCAGTCCGCGCCCTCCGCGTCGAGGACGTCGCCGGCGTCGCGCATCGCGAGGGCCTTCACGACCCCGGAGAGGTCGACGACACCGTCCGGGCGGTGCGGTGTGAAGGCGCCGTCGGTCCGTTGCCGCCACTCGAGCGCGAGCGCGTACACGTCAAGGATCGCGGGGTCGGCGTCCGTCAGGTGGAGGTCTCCCCGGGCAACGGCGCTCAGCGGGCTCGTGTCGTCCCAGAGGCTGTACGTGCGGTCGTACTCGTCGAAGACGCGGTGCAGTCGTCCGAGGTGAGCGTCGGTCATCCCCTCGGGGGTCCGGAGGCTGACGACGGTGCCCATCGTGCCGAACGAGTGGACGGTCACAGTCCGGCCGTGTCGATCGCGGACTGCAGGGACGTCGTGTAGCCGTCGCTGGTGTAGGTCGCCCCGCTCACCGCCTGGATGTCCGACGACTGTGCGGTGAGCGCCTCCTGGCGGAGGACCGGGGCCGCCTGGTTGCTGATCGCGACCGAGCGTCCGCCGTCGTCGGTGAGCTGGAGCGCCTCCACGTCGGTGATCGTGCCGTTCGTCACCACGATCTCGACCTGGACCGGGCCGTAGCGGGTCTGTGTGGTGGCACCGTCGTACGTCCCGGAGACGCCGGACGCAGCCGACCCGGATCTGCCGGAGCCGGAGCTCGCCGACCCGCTGGTGCCGGACCCGGACGTCCCGGATCCGGAGGTCGACCCGGTACCGCTCGCCGTGCCTCCCGTCCCGGAGGTGCCGGTGGAACCGGCGCCCGTGGACGGCGTGGTGACCGCGGGCTGCACCCCGAGCTGCCATCCGATGGTGAGCAGTGCGACGGAGGACAGGACCCCGCCGACGACGACGCGTGGCTTCATGACTCGAACCGTTCCTGGTGGATCTGGTGCTCCGGGACACCGGAGCGGCGGGCTTCGGCGACGACGAGGTCGCTCCAGGCGCGCGGCCCACAGACGTAGAGGTCGGACTGGAGGAGGTGCGGGAAGGCGGTGCGGAGCGAGACGCCCCGGCGGAGGTCCTCCTCGGTCATCCAGCTCTCCCGGCTCCGTGCCCGCGGACCGACCATGGCGAACAGCGCGCTCCCGGTCGCCTCGGCGAGGTCGGCGACCTCGTTCCAGAGGTACTGCTGGTCGGCGTCGGATCCGCGGAGGAGCACCGTCGCCTCACCGGGACGGAGGTCGGTGTCCTCGAGGAGCGACCGGACCGGTGTGATGCCGATGCCCGACGCCACGAGCGCGAGGTGGGGAGCGGTCCTGGCCGCCGTGGTGAACAAGCCGTAGGGGCCCTCGAGCGAGACGAACGCGCCCGGGCGGATCCGCCCGAGTCGTGCGGTCCCGGCGCCGAGGTCGCGCACCGTGATCCTCGCGCCGCGGTTCGTCGGGACCGCGGAGAATGACACGGGGTGGGCGTGGTACCAGGTGTGCGCGGTCCAGAAGCGCCAGACCCCGTACTGCCCGCCACGGACGCCGAGACGATCGAGGTCGGTGCCGGCCAGGTGGATGGAGACGACGCCGGGAGCGATCTGCTCGACGGCGAGGACCCGGATGCGGTGCCGCAGGGTGACGACGACGGGCATCACGAACCGGAACAGGGCGATCAGGCCGAGCGACAGGGAGTACAGCGCGATCCAGTAGCCGCGCTGCCAGGTCCCGGCCCCGAGGACACTGCCGACGCTCAGCATGTGCGGGAGCGCGACGCCGACCGCGACGTAGCTGAGGAGGTGGATCACGTGCCAGGCCTCGTGGGCGAAGTGCCGGCGGACGGACACCACGCTCGTCACGACGACGACGAGGAACAGTCCGAGCGACAGGTAGGCGAGGGGCATGTCGGGCACGGTCATGAACAGCGACATCGTCTCCGCCACCGGGTTCGTCCGGTCGGACAGGCCGTAGCCGAGCGTCAGGAGGGCACCGTGCGCGAGGAGCAGGTACAGCACCGGCTTCCCGAGCGACCGGTGCTGGGCGATGGCGTTGTCGCTGCCGAACACCCGGTCGACGAGCGGCACACGGGCGGCGAGGACGATCATCACGAGGCAGAGGTCCGTGGCCACGAGACCGGCGACGATCCCCGCGGCGGTGAGCCACCCAGCGATGTCGGAGACGGTGTGGGACCCGGGGGACGCCAGGTAGAGGGCCACCGCCATCGCGGCCGAGGCCCAGGCGAGCACACCGAGGGAGTCCGAGGCGGCGGACCGCCGTCGGTGGTCGCGTCGCCGGCGCGCGGCGGCGCGCTCGAGCGACTCGGAGGGGACGGACGGGAGGCGCGGTGCCGGTGACTGGGGTCGATGCAGCGGGCGGGTGATCTGGTCGGTCATCACGCGCTCCTCTCGGATGAGATCCGGAGCGCTCGGCTCCCGATCAGTGAAGTCACAGCATCGTCAGCCGCCCTTTGGGACAGCCTCGAACGAGGCAGCGGTTTCGTTCGAGAGCTCACGTGATCCGATCCCGCCGCGACCGCTCAGGTGCGGGGGAGCATCACCGTCGCGACGGCACCGCCGCCCGGGGCGTTGGCGAGCTCCGTGCTCCCACCGGCACTCATCGCGATCGCCCGGACGAGGGAGAGTCCGAGCCCGCTCCCGCCGCGCACCCGTCGCCGTGATTCGTCGGCGCGGGTGAACCGGTCGAACGCGACCGGGATGAAGGACGCCGGCACACCGGGTCCGTCGTCGGTGACCGTCAGGACGAGCGCGGTGTCGGCACGCTGCGCCAGGTGTACGCGGACGGATCCGCCCTCGGGGCTGAACGTCGTCGCGTTCGTCACCAGGTTGTCGAGGACCCGCCCGAACGCGGCTGCTGAGACGGCGTACGTGGCCTCGGGGTCGGACACCTCCAGGTCGAAGTCCACACCGACGGCGGCGTCCCCGGTGCCGGCGCGTCCCCGGTCGATGGCGGCCATCAGCTCCGAGACGAGGTCGGACGCGGTCGTCGGTGCGACCGTCACTGTGGACGGGGCGGTCTCGTCGAGCCGTGACAGCTCCAGGAGCGTCGCGGTCAGGGCCGTGAGGCGGTGCACGTCGGTCTCGATGCTGCGGACGTCCCGCTCGAGCGCCTCGGCGTCGCCGAACGACCGGTGCGCGAGTTCGAGCCGGTTCGTCAGCACGGCGAGGGGGGTCCGCAGCTCGTGGCTGGCGTCGGACACCATACGGCGCTCGTGCTCGGCGCTGGCACGCTGTCGCTGCAGGAACGCGTTGAGCGTCGTCGCGAGGTCCGCGATCTCGTCGTCGGTCCGTCCCACCGGCAGGTCGCCGTCGGCGTCACCGGTGCTGAGGTCCTCGGCCGCGCGGCGCATGCGAGCGACCGGGCGGAGGGCGAGCGACGTCAGGAGCCATGCCGTCCCGGCGAACGCGGCGAGGGCGAGGACGGTGCCGATGACGAGCGACCGGTCGACCGCGGCGAGGGTTAGTTCGCCGGCGGCTCCGTTCCTGGCGGCCCAGACCCGGAACGTGCCGTCCGCCGTCGAGAGCCGTTCGCCGACGACGCTGAAGACGGCGCCGTCCGCCTGCGTCCGGTACGTCGTGCGGCCGTCGGTCGTCGACAGCCCGACCGGGACGCCGTCCGCGGGGCCGCCCTCCCGGTTCCTGGTCCCGGGCCCGTCGCCGGGCTCGCCACGGTGCTGCCCCGGACCGGTCCTGGTCCCGTCCACGTCCGACGAGCCGGGAAGGCCCCTTCGTACGTCGTGCGGCAGGGTGTCGACCAGGAAGGACCCGTCGGGGCTCTGCACGGCGACGAGCACGCCGGCGGAGGGTGCGTCGGGCTGCTCGTCGGGATGGTTCCGGAGGTCCGCGAGGAACGGGGCGATGTCGCTCGTCGCGAGGGAGACCTCGGTGCTCCTGGTCTGGGCGCGGATCTGCAGGTGGAGCACGACCGCGACGGCCGCGAGCACGATCGCACCGATGAGCAGGCTGCCGAGGGTGATCCTGGTCCGAATGGACAGCGACCGCATTGTCCTCACGGGCTGGCTGTCTCGTCGGGCGGCACTCGGACCTCCAGGCGGTACCCGACGCCGCGGACGGTGACGATCGCGACGTCCGCGTCCGCCGTGGCGAGCTTCCGGCGGACGTAGCTGACGTACTGGTCGACGATGGTCGGGTCGAAGTGTTCCGACGATCCCCACACGTCGTCGAGGATCGCGGCACGGGACCGGACCTCCGGCGCGCTCTGGATGAGGAACCGGAGGAGCGAGAACTCCTTGACGCTGAGCGGGAGGTCCTTGCCGAGCACCGTCGCCCTGACCGCGATGGTGTCCAGGCGGACGGTGCCGAACTGCACGGTCGTGGAACCACCGGCGGCCTGACGACGGAGGTGCGCCCGGATCCGTGCGTTGAGTTCGGCGAGGGCGAACGGCTTCGTGAGGTAGTCGTCGGCGCCGGAGTCGAGCCCGAAGACCCGGTCGTCGACGGCATCCCGTGCCGTCACGAGGATCACCGGGAACGACCCGCCCAGCTCGCGGATCCGTCGACAGACCTCGAACCCGGTCATCTCCGGGAGCATGACGTCGATCGCTGCGGCGTCGAACTCGGCGTGTGCCACCGCGACGAGCGCCGCGACGCCGTCGTGCACGAGGAAAACGGTGTGTCCCTCGCCGGCCAGCCCCGCCTCGACGAGCGTGCCCATCTCGTGGTCGTCCTCCACGACGAGGATGTGCGCCATCGTCGCCTCAGACCACGCCGGACGTACCGAGCAACGACCCGATGAGGAACGTCGCCACGAGCGCCGCCGCGCCGCCGATCACCACGCGGACCGTCGCGCGCAGGACCGGGCCGCCGCCGATCCGTGCGCCGATCGCGCCGGTGAGGGCGAGGGCGAGGAGCACGACCCCGAAGGTCACGGGCACGCGTGTCGACTCGGGCGGCAGGAGGATCGCGAGGAGCGGCAGGACGGCACCGACGGCGAACGCCGCCGCGGAGGCGGCAGCGGCGTGCCACGGACTCACGACGTCGGCCTCGTCGATGCCGAGCTCGGTCGACAGGTGCGCCGCGAGGGCGTCCCGCTCGGTGAGCTGCGCGGCGACCTGCTCCGCGGTGTCCCGCGTGAGGCCTCGGCCCTGCCAGAGAGCCGTCAGCTCTTCGAGCTCGGCGTCCGGGTCGTCGCGGAGTTCCCGCCGCTCGAGCTCGATGAGCGCGCGTTGGCTGTCCCGTTGGCTGCTCACGGACACGTACTCACCGAGCGCCATCGAGATCGCGCCGCCGACGAGCGCCGCGGCACCCGCCGTCGCGATCGCACCCGTGGAGGTCGATGCACCGGCGACGCCGACCACGATCGCAGCGGTCGACACGATGCCATCGTTCGCGCCGAGGACACCGGCACGGAGCCAGTTCAGGCGGCTGGCGAGGCCCCCCGCGTGCGCCTCGTCCGGGTGCGTCGCGGGCCCTGCGCCGCCCTCGTCGGATGCGGTCATGCCGCCACTCAACACCATCGGCTGCACCGCGCCCGGCAGTTCACCGTCGCGCAGGTGCTCCGCCGCTCGTTCGTGTGAGGTCTCGAGTGATCCGTGCCGGTGGGCGGCGCGGTCGTGCGCCTAGCGTGCGGTGCATGACTGCTTCGACACCGTCCACGACGACCGATCGCCGAGCGAGCGCCGCCCCGGACGGAGCACGCCGCCTGTTTGCGGTCTTCGTCGGCGTCACGGTCCTGTTCATCTTCCTGCAGTCCCTCACCGCGGGGGAGTTCATCACCGACGGGCTCCCGGACGGCGCACGTGCGGTGTGGACCGACGTCCACGGCTTCCTCGCCTACCCGATCATGGTGTTCGCACTGCTCGCCGCGATCGTGGCGTTCGCCCGTCTCGACGCCCGCGGCACGGCGATCATGACTGGCCTGCTGTTCGCCGGCGCGGTCGTGCAGTGGCTGCTCGGACACGCCATCACCACCCTGCACATGGACTGGGTCACCCCATTCCACGTCGTGCTCGCGTTCGTGATCTACGGCCTCGCCATCTGGCTGTCGGTCAGGAGCGCCGCGCTGCGCCGACGCTGAGCTAACGCGTCTGATTCACCAGCAGTCGTCCAACGACACAGAAGTACGAGGACAACCCTGACGCGCACCACACAACACAGATCAACCAGTGGCACCGGGGGAAACCGACTCTGCTGACACGTTGAACGAAGCTCCAGAGACGCGGGCCCACGGTGAGGCCTGCAGCTGTGAGCGCTCTGCATCCAAGAGACCTTCCTGCGACGGATGCCCCCGGAAGGACGTTCTGGACCTTGTCCGCGAACTAGCCGATACAGAGCTGAGAAGCTCTCCCGTACTCGATCGACTCCGATGAGAAACTGACAAGGTGTGTGCCGTGGCACTGTCATATCGTGATCCAGATCGCACCGCCCTCGCCGTGCTTGGGTCCCCAATCGCGCACTCGCTTTCCCCAACGTTGCACTCCGCCGCGTACGCCGAGCTAGGACTCCCCTTCTCGTACAACACGCATGAGGTACCCGCTGGGGGGCTTGCGGCTTTCGTCGCGGGACTCGGCCCGAGGCAGCGTGGGCTCAGCCTCACGATGCCCCTGAAACGTGAGGTACTTCCGCTACTCGACCGCACCACGGCGCTCGTAGACGAGCTCGGCGTCGCCAACACCCTCCTGTTGCGGTCCGAGAACGACCGCATCATCCGGGCTGGTGCGAACACCGACGTGGAAGGGTTGGTCCGGCCGATCAGCGCGATTGGATGCGCTCCGGTAGACGTGACGATCCTGGGCGGCGGCGCGACTGCGGTGAGTGCGCTCATGGCTGCCTTCCAAGTCGGTGCGCGGCTCGCACGGGTCTTCGTGCGAAACCCAGGTCGAGCCGAACCACTCACCACCCTCGCAACACGACTAGGTGTCGCCATCGAGGTGCACCCGCTCATCGAGGTCTCCCAGATCGGTCCGCTCGGTTTCGTCATCTCGACGCTGCCGGGAGGTGTTGCGGACGACCTTTCCCTTGTTCCGACCAATCCCGATGCGGTTCTGTTCGACGTCACCTACAAGCCGTCGAAGACGGCCATTGCGTCTCGATGGGAGGAGGCAGGGGGTCGCGTCCTGAGCGGTCTGGACATGCTGACGGAGCAAGCGATCGGCCAGATTCGGTTCTTCCTGACCGGAGACCAGGACGAGCCCCTGACCGACGAAGACGAAGTCCGGCGGTCGATGCGGATCGCCGTTGGCTTACCCCCAACGATCACGCCGTCCGCGGTTCACGAACTTCGTCACGAACTCACACATCACGTCGTCTGAGACGTGCGGCGTACGAGTCGTAGATCGTCTCGCTACACGATCGGCTATCGAACCGTCACTGGCGCCACCTGCGGGCGTATCCGCTTAGCTGTGATGATGCTCCAGGTACGCGTAACGCAATTGTAACCGTCCCATACGGCGTGTCATATGTAGGTGTCGGTGGTGCGGGTTACAGTCATCGCGACAAAGGAGGTGACATGAGTAGCAACAGGAACGTGGTGCCCAACCCCAATGGTGGTTGGGACGTGCGAGGCGGCGGAAGCCGAGCCTCGGCACACGCCGACACCCAGGCTGAGGCGATCGACCGTGCACGGACGATCATCAACAACCAGGGTGGCGGTGAACTCTCCATCCACAACCGAGAGGGTCAGCTGCGCGCGAAGGACACGATCGTGCCCGGCAACGACCCGAAGAACGTGAAGGGCTGACCCGAGCATCCCTTCACAGCGAGGCCCGATCACCTGGCGGCGATCGGGCCTCGTTCATGGCAGCTGCGCTGCAGCTACTTCGACTTGGGCGGCTTCGGTGGCTTGATCTGAGACGTTGACGGACGGACCACTGGTGGTCGTTGCACGTTCGCCGGCTGAATCCCGAACTGACCGTCCGGCTTCCGAGGCTTGTTGGTCACTGCCCTTGCCGCTTCGCTTGCGACGAGCTCGCCGGCGGCTTGATCTGAGAGTTCGCGGACCGTGGTGCTGGCCGGTACTGCACGTGTGCTGCCTGCATGCCGCGCTCGGTCGGGCGGGACGAACCGCCACCCGACTTCGCGTACGTGCCGGTCACGAACTTGCCTGGGACCGAACTTCGTGACTGACCACCCGCTGACTTCGACATCGCTCCGCCTCCTCCTAGCATTATGACCGGGAAAGGGGTCTGATGCCTACGAGTGCGCTGGGGGTTGCCTTCTACGTCTTCGCCCTGTTCCCGGGAGTGGCGTTCATCTTCGCGAGGGAGGGCCACCAGCCTGCAGTCAAACGCACCGCCCTGCGGGAGACTGCTGCGCTGGTCTTCGTGAGCGCGATTTGCGACGCCATCGTTGCTGCGATCGTCGCGGTCGCGTCCATCTGGTGGACTGACCTTCGCACCCGGCTCAGCGAACTCGCCGCAGGAGATCTTCGGTGGGTACACGACCACCTCGCAGTCTCGATCTTCGCCGCGATCGGCACGGCCGCCCTCGCCACTCTCCTCGGCTACCTTCTCGGTTCGGAGTGGGCCGATAAGCGCGGCCTCAACCGGATCTGGCGATCAGCAATCCCACGAGATACGTCTGCCTGGACTCGTCTGTTCGGTGATGCCCCAGAGGACGAGGTTGTCCAGGTTGCCATGGTGCTCAAGTCAGGCGGATGGGTCAGCGGCGTCCTGTGGGAGTTTGACAACGACCCTGACCCCCACCCGCACCGCGCCATCGTCCTGACCCAACCTCAATACCGCCCAAGCGGAAGCGACGATATTGAACCGCTCGAGGGAGTGGACTACGTCGTCATCGAAGCCGGCGAAATCGAACAGCTCCACGCGGCCTTCGTTCCAGTCGAAGAAGCAGAGGTCGACGGCCCGATCGAGGAGTAGATCCTCGCGATGTACAGACCACGGCGTGGCAAGGATGCCCCCGGAGCTTCCGGCACAGTCGCGGTAGCCGATCGGCTACTGAGACGCTGGTAAGCGTCGTGTTCAGGTCGCACCAAGTTGGGGCGGTGTTCGATGCATGGCTGCTCATCGCCTTCCGGACAACGTGTGTCGGCCATGAGACGAGTGTGGGTTTGGTGGTCTCATGAAGTACTTGGTCTATGGCAGCGACCGTGTGATGACCGGCGATGCGAGCGCTGATGCGGTGCTCGCGTATTCGGTCGTGCTCGCGCAGCACAGCACGACCGACCTCGTCGACGTGCCGACGGCGGACGAGCACGGCGCCGCGTCCAGCGTCGGGCTCCTGCTCGGTCCGGCGATCGCGGTGATGAGCGAACCTGCTCCGGACGACGAACTCGAGCCCGACGACACGGCGTTCGTCGCCGAGATCACCGGACGCATCGGCCGCTTCGGGCGGCATCGGGACTCGGCACGGCACCCGGACGGCTTCGACGGGCTCGCCGCGGAGCTCGAGGCGGTGCTCGACCCGTCCCTCGACGTGCTGGACGCGATGGACCGCGTGATCGACACCTGCGTCCGGTGCACGTCGGCGACCGAGGCTGCCATCGTGCTGGCGGACCGGTCCGGCACCCTGCACGTCATCGCGTCCACCAGCGAGCGGTCGACCGACGCCGAGGAGGCCCAGCTCCGCACGAACGAGGGCTCCTGCATGGACTGCTACCGCACCGGGGAGACGATCGACGTGCCGGACGTCCGGACCCGCGCGGACGACTGGCCCGCGTTCGTCGAGACCATGCGCGAGCGCGGCATGGTCGGCACCTTCGCCGAACCGATCCGGCTCCGTCGCACTACGATCGGGTCCCTGTGCGTCTTCGCCACGCACGACCAGGGCCACGACGACCGTGACGTCGTTCTCATGCAGCTGCTCGCCGACGCCGCGTCCGCCGCGCTCGTGCGACAGCGCGACCAGGGGCGCATGCAGAACCTCGACGAACAGGTGCAGGACGCCCTCGACGCCCGGATCACGCTCGAGCAGGCCAAGGGCGCGCTCGCCCACCGTCAGGGCATCGGGATCGACGAGGCGTTCCAGGCACTCCGGAGCGGCGCGCGCGGTGCCGGTCGTGGCCTCCGGGAGCTCGCCGAAGACGTCGTCTACCGGGCCGAGCGGCTCGAGGGGCTCATCTGAACGTGCGGCTCTCGTTGGTCGTTCTTCCGACTACTGGAGCGGGTTTGGCTCGGGTATTCGCCGAACCGTTCGGTATACGTGGCCGCGAACCTCCCGAGGTGGTTGAAGCCCCACCGTCGAGCGATGTCAGCGACCGTGTCTGTCCAGGGCGTCGCGGTTTGCAAGTCCAGCCGCGCCTGGTCGAGGCGTACCTCTCGGATGTAGACCATCGGGGATCGCTGGAGGTGCCGCCGGAAGGACTCTTGCACCCCGCGAACGCTGATGTCGGCTGCGGCTGCGATGTCGCCGACCGTGATCGGTTCGTGTGCGTGTGCGTGCGCGTATCGCATTGCGGCGACGAAGCGTGCGTCGGATTGGCTTCTGATTGGCACGCGGACGAGGTCGGGGTTCAGTGGGTAGAGCTGGAGGAGCGCTTTCGCAACGTCGCGTTTGCCCGTTGACCAAGCTGACGACGCGGGGCCCTTCATGCGGAACGTTTTGACCGCGGCGGTGACGCTGGCGGCCCACTGAGTGATGGCGGTCTCGGTCGGCGGGATGTGTGTCTGGAAGCTGAGGGGCCTGCCCACGAGGGAGGTGTCAGCGGTGACACTGCGGAGCAGATCCTCATCGATGTGAACGAGGCGTTGGTCGACGTCGTTGAAGTCGACCTGGAACGGTTGGCCGGAGGGAAAGATGATCGGCGGCGAGCCCGGTTGCGTTGTGATTGTCTCGCCACCGAAGCTGAGGCGAGCGCGCCCCCGCGTCACCCACTGGGCGATGACGCCGTCCCCGGCTTCGAGGGTTCCGCGCAGGTACCCGTCAAGCTGGAGCCGGCGCAGTTGGAGGCGTTGATCGCCGATGCCAACGTATTGGAATCCGAAGTCCATGGATCCGGGTCGGCAGTGCAGGTCGTTGCCTCCATAGAGCTGATCGAGCAGCTCGATCGCGGCGGCAGGAGCGTGTCCCGAGTGGGAAATCAGCGGGGACCTGTTCGCGGTTTCTCAGCGTTGTGCGTCATCGCCGGACTTCGTGACGTGCGGCTGCATGGCCGGGATGGTGATGCGGCGATTGACGACGTGCCGGGCGGTGTCGGCGATGCGCGCCTGTTGTGAGCGTGCGTAGGAGCGGAGCATGTCGAATGCGGTGTCGAGATCGATTCGGTGCGTGTGCGCTAAGAACCCCTTGGCTTGCTCGATGGCGACGCGGCTGTCGAGGGCGTGCTGGAGCTGCGTTTGGACGAGGACGGCATGTTCTGTGGTGCGCTGCTGGAGGATGCTGATCGTCGCGACGTCCGTGAGCGCCCGCGCTGCGATGGCGTCCGTGGCGTTCAGCGCGCCGTTCGTCTCACGGAAGAGGTTCATCGACCCGAGCGTGTTGTTTCGGAGCCGGAGTGGGATGGAGTGCACGGAGGCGTACCCCAGTTGTGCTGACGCGGCCGCGAAGAGCGGCCACCTGCGTTGCATCTCCTCTGGGTTTTCCACGGTCACCGTCTCACCGGTGACGAACGCTTCCACGCAGGGCCCCTCGCCGGCTTCGAGCTGTAGGAGACCGATGAAGCTGCTGCGTTCGCTGGTGGACGCGACGACCTCGAGCTCCTGCTGCGGATTGGCGAGGAGGATCCCCGCCGCCTGGGCATCGAAAAGCTCGGCTGCGTTGTCGACCAGGGTCTGCAGGAGTTCGACGATGTCGTAATCGGAGACGAGACTGTCGGTGAGCGTGACGAACGCATCCACGAGCTGGTGCTCTCGAGTTCGTGTCATGGCGGTTTTTCCTTTCCTAGGAACTGACGTCGGAGCGGTCGGTGAAATCCACGTTCCGCGCGATGATGTCAGCGGACAGGTCGCGGACAGAACGTCCGGCACTGTGCGCATACGCCCGGAGCAGGAGCAGGAGCAGGGCATCGGCAGCGGTCGTCCCTGTCTGCGCGGCGAGCATGCCGGAGGCCTGATACACCTCGCGGCGGGAGTAACGGCCCTCGCTTCGCTGGCGCTCGTCGTTGGACCCTCCGGCCTGCACGAGCGCTCTGTGCAACACGTGCCGGGCCACGACGTGGACGAGTGCTGTCGCGTCGCGCACGGCGGTCGCCGGGAGCGCGACAGACGTTTGGTCGTACAGATCCACCGCTCCGACATTGAGGGTGCCGACGCGCATCGGGAACGCGAACACTGCGCCGAGCCCTGTTTCACGCAGCGCACGCGATGCCATCGGCCAGTGCGGCGATGTTGCGGTCTGCACGTTTGGCTCCAGAACCGGAACGCCGGTCAGCATCGCTTCCCAGCACGGGCCTTCACCGAGGTCCAGCTGGATCTCATCCAGTTCCGCTGCTGCCGCGTCGCTCGCACACACGGTCTCGGAGCCAAGAGGATCACCGAGTGTGGAGATCGCGACACCGGTGACGGGAAGCGCCGAAAGGAACGGACCGCACAGATCGTCACCAATCCCCGCGCGCTGCAACGACGCGATCGCGCTGACGAAGCCGCTGCCGGTCATGAATCAGACCACGGCCGGTGACAGCAAGCGTGGCTTTCCTTCGCACGTGGTGTCGACGACGCCTGAATACTGAGCAGGTATCGACGGGCGAAAAGTGAGCACTTCCGATACGTGTTGGAGGTGTGATCACGGTGGAGGACTGGGCCGAGATCCGTCGACTGCATCGGTCGGTCGGGTTGTCGCAGGCAGTGGCCGCGCGTCTCACCATCGCTGAGCACCTCGTTCCGCGGTGGATAGTCGCCGTCGCAGGCGGAACACGGGGACGTCATCGACCTTGCCGTCATGAACTCTCGCAGCGTCATCGCGCGTGTGCGGGAGGACCGGTCAGATCTCGGCTTCGTGGAGACGACCGAGATCCCCGCTGACCTCCGCGGCTGCGTGGTGGCGCGGGACGAACTGGTCTTCGTTGTCGCACCCGCACATCCGCTGGCGGCGCGCGCCTCCCTGTCCCTCCAGGAGGTCGCTGCCACTGCGCCCGTGGCCCGCGAGTCGGGATCAGGCACCCGCACCTCCTTCGAGCAGCTCTGCGCAGAACACGGCATCGAGGCAGTCGCGGTACCGGTGAGGGTTGCACCGACCTCAGCTGGTGCCCGAGCCTCGGTCACTGCTGGCGTCGGACCTACGGTCTTGTCCACCCTCGCCGTACGGGATGACCTTGCGCTCGGCCGCTTGGTACAGGCGCACATCGCCGACGCTCGGCTGGTCCGCCCTCTCACTGCTGTCTGGCATCCGGACCGGTCACCGTCCGGTGCCGCCGCCCTCCTGCTCAACACTGCTCGATCGACCGCTGTCCGCGAGACGCTCCGCTCAGAGCTGATTGAAGACCGCCTGCACGCCGAGACTCGTTGCGGCCACAAGCACCCACAGGATGATGCCGAGCAGCATCGGCCGGAACCCGGCTCGGCGCAGCGCGCTGAAGTCCGTGGAGATCCCGATTGCTGCGAGGGCGCAGGTGATGAGAAAGGTCGCCGCCGACCCGAGTGCGGGGGCCGCGGCCGCCGGAAGGAGCCCGACGGTGCGGAGGAACACGACCACAAGGAACCCGATCAGGAACCACGGCACCAGTCGGAAGATCCAGATGCCGCCGGCGCGTCCGGCACTGTCGCCCGACGTGCTCTGCTCGCGGGTGGTGCGTCGTGCCTCCAGTCCGGCCAGCCCGACCACGATCGGGATGATCATGAGAGTGCGCACCAGCTTCACGACAACGGCGGTGTCGGTTGCCTGACGGCCGTAAACCGTCGCCGTCGCGACAACCGACGAGGTGTCGTTCACCGCGGTCCCCGCGAACACACCGAAGGCGTGCTGCGAGAGGCCGAGCGCGTGACCGACCAGGGGAAAGACGAACACGGCGGCGATATTGCACAGGAAAATTGTCGACATCGCGTAGGCAACATCCGCGCTGACGGCACCGATCACCGGTGTGACCGCCGCGATCGCGGACGCACCACAGATGCCGGTCCCGACGCCGATCAGGGTGCGGAGCGCGTCAGATACGCGCAGCAGACGGCCGATCCCCCACGCCGCGACGAGGCACACCACCAGCGTGGTCAGCATCACCGGCAGCGTCTGCCCGCCGATGCGCAGCACCTCCCCGATGGAAAGCTGCGCGCCGAGCAGGACGACCGCAGCCTGCAGGACCCGGCTCGACGCGAACCGGACCCCGGACTGCAGGACACCGAGACCGCCACCCTGGCGCCGTCGGACCAGCCACCCCACAAGGGCACCGACGACGACCGCGGGGACGGGCCCCCCGACTACCGGGACGGCGCGCCCCACGAAAGTGGCGACGGTCCCAATCGCGACGGCGAGGACAAGTCCCGGCACTAACGAACGAAACTGAGCAAGGGAACGGACGGTCACCTTGCAACCTTCCCATCTCGCCTCGAGCCGGGCCAGCATCGGCTCGTTGTCGGCCGACAAGCTGGTCTTGCTGCCGTGCTCAGAACCAGATGCTCCGGTCAGCTCTCCTGTCGGCCACGTCGACGACGATCTGACCTCGGGCGATCATCGGCAGGTGTAGGGGCTGCTGAAATACTCGCGCCGTGATAGAAGCGACTGCCTCCCGCAGGTAGGGAAAGACGGTCATTACCGCGACCTCGTTGGCAAATAGCTGCAGGCTGCGCTGCGTGAGCACCGACGGGTCGAGCAGTGTGTACTCGCCCGCGACGCTGACGTCGACCTCACCGAGGGCGATCACGACGCGGGCGTTGAGGCGGACACCGAAGCTGTCCGCGTCAGAACGCTGCTGGACGACGATGTTGACCTGCCCCTCTTTAGGAGCATCCTCGGCGGGCAGTCCCAGTTGACTTCCCTTGGAAGACGGCTATGGTCAGAGGTTCATCCGCCAGCCAAATAGGGGAAGCGAGTTCTGATGCCCGGTAAGTCACCAACCACACGTGGAGCGACAAAGGTCGCTCAGCTGTCGATCAAGGAAAAGCGAGCGGCCAAGCGCGAAAAGCGCGAACCCGACGTCTTCCTCAAGCCGCGCAAGGGAGCGAGCCGCTGATCGGCTGACCGGGGGACCCCTTGGGTGCGAGGAGTTCCCCGGTCGCAACCGACCGCTCGCAACCGTTCAGGAGCAGGATGCAACCCTCGACAGTGTTCACCATCGGTCACTCCACACACCCGATCGAGGAGTTCATAGCGCTGCTCGAAAACAACGGCGTGCAACAACTCATCGATGTGCGGACGGTTCCCGGCTCCCGACATAACCCCCAATTCGGCGCGCAGGCGCTTGAGGAAAGCCTGATGGACGCAGGCCTGCACTATGCGCGGATGGAAGAACTCGGCGGTCTCCGCCACACCCCAGTGAATGTGGAGAGCATCAACGGCGCCTGGCGCAACAAAAGCTTCCGAAGCTACGCCGACTACATGCAAACCGAGCCCTTCGCGCGTGGAATAGACCGTCTGATCGATCGAGCAAAAGAGAAGACTGTGGCGATCATGTGCGCGGAAGCGGTCCCGTGGCGCTGCCACCGGTCTCTCATCGCGGATGCGCTGCTCGTTCGCCACATTTCTGTGAAGGACATCATGAGCGCCACCTCCACCAAACCCCACACACTCACGTCGTTCGCGTCGGTGGACGGGCAGCGGGTCTGGTACCCGCCCACTAACCTGGAAGGGCAACCGTAGGCATAGCGAGCCTCTCGCCGATGTGACCGAGTTGTCATTCCGAGAATGGATGTCGTCCACCATGGGCACCATCGGCACCTCGAATGACGATGTCGAGCATGGTGTGGTCCGCTTGCCAAACGTGGTTTGGACGGTTCGCCCGGCGCCGAAGTACCAGCTCGTGCTTGTCGCGGTACGAAGTCGGCCCGTCGAGGGCGAGCGTGATCATCGCGGGGTCGAGGCCTTGGATGATTCGTCGCACCGTTGAGTACGACGGGGCGGTCGTTCCCTCGTTGGCTGCACGTTCCGCCACGAGCCGATGCAGGGTCGCGACGGATGGTCGCGGCCGCGAGAGCGCTAACCCCTCGATGAGTCGAATCAGCTCGGGAGGCGTGTGCCGTTGTCCGCTGTCAGAGCGACGGGAGGTGTCGAGTCCGGCTGCTCCGGCTTTCCGGTAGCGAGCCAGCCAACCCGCAAGGGTCCGCAAAGGGACACCGCTCTCCCGCGCGAGGGCAGTTAGCGAGATCTGGTCCTCGACATGTAGTCGAAGGATCCGCCACCGCGCTTCCGCGTCCACGCTGAGCCTGTCACATCGGCGACGTCGCTCCCGCGGCGTCACCCTGCAGGTGCCGGTAGATCCGTGGGGCGGGAAACACCGAACGTGTCGGCAATCTCCTGGACGGTGTGCCCGCCGCCGTCGTACATCGCGCGGGCCTGCCGGATCTTGTTCGCGGTCATCTTGAACTTCGGGCCGCCCGAGCGTCCACGGGCGCGGGCGGCGGCGAGGCCGTCGTGGGTGCGCTCCACGATGAGGTCGTGCTCGAACTCCGCGATCGCGGCGAGCATG
Source organism: Curtobacterium sp. SL109 (assembly GCF_026672405.1). NCBI lineage: Bacteria > Bacillati > Actinomycetota > Actinomycetes > Micrococcales > Microbacteriaceae > Curtobacterium > Curtobacterium sp. SL109. The sequence continues at coordinate 119,798 of NZ_JAPPRB010000001.1, read as the reverse complement.
TGGAAAAACAACCGTCCGCCGGGTGTGGTGGTGTCGATGCCCTGCGAAAGCGCGCGGAGCCCGACGCCGCGGTCGTGGAGCTCGTCGGCGATCTGCTTCAGGTTTTTCACCGATCGGCCCAGCCGGTCGAGCTTGGTTACCGTCGCTCCACACCATCCATGGGCGCGGGCTTCAAGCATCACCCCGAATGACCTCGCGTCGACTCCGTTGTTGCTCCGTGAGGAAGGGTCCGGTACCCGCGCCACGGTCGAGGCCTGGCTCGACGAGGCTGGACTCCGCCTGGTCGCTCCAGCGGCGGTACTGGAGACGACGGGCATCATCCGCGCCAACGCTCGAGCGGGCATCGCGCCGGCGGTGATGAGTCTCCGCACCGTCGGCAGCGACCTCGCCCACGGTGCCCTCGTCCGGGTGCCGCTACTCGGCCCGCCACTGATCCGGCCGCTGCGCGCAATCTGGTCGGGTCACGCGGTGCCTGCCGTAGCGGCGTTCATGGAGATCGCCCACCGCGCAGCCCACCGGTGATCAGAACTTCCGCGATGGTGGCGGTGGTCTGCTACCAGTTTCCAACGTGAGTCAGGAGCGGCACGAGCAGTCCGAGGACCCATGCCAGCACGACCGCGACGAAGATGCCGGCGGTCCAGCGTCTCGAGCGTCGAGCACGGCGCGTTGGTACTTCGCCCCAGAGCTGCGTTCGCACGATGAGGTGGTTCGCATCGCCCACCATGCGGCGCACCTGCGGGTCGTTTGTCTCCGGAGTTCCGGCTCGTGCGTGTGCAGCGATTGCGACCGCTTCATCCAAGGTCAGTTCGGTCTGCGCTCTGACGGTGACTCGCATGGGGCTATTTCACCTCGCCCTTCGCGGCGTCGTAGGTCGGGGCGTCGGGGGCGTCCTTCGCTGGACCGACACCGATCGGCACACCGGCCTCGGGGTGGTTCAGGTCGAAGGCCGGGGACTCGGAACGGATCCGCGGGATCGAGGTGAAGTTGTGGCGCGGCGGCGGGCAGCTGGTGGCCCACTCGAGCGAGCGGCCGTAGCCCCACGGGTCGTTGACTGCCACCTTCGGAGCGTTCCGGGCGGTGACGTAGATGTTGAAGATGAACGGCAGGAACGAGATCGCGAGGATCATCGAGCCGATCGTCGACAGCTGGTTCATCCAGGTGAAGCCGTCGTTCGGCAGGTAGGTCGCGTAGCGACGCGGCATGCCGATGACGCCCAGCCAGTGCTGGATGAGGAACGTCGTGTGGAAGCCGATGAACAGTAGCCAGAAGTGGATCTTGCCGAGGCGCTCGTTGAGCATCTTGCCGGTGAACTTCGGCCACCAGAAGTAGAAGCCGGAGAACATCGCGAAGACGACGGTGCCGAACACCACGTAGTGGAAGTGCGCGACGACGAAGTACGAGTCGGACACGTGGAAGTCGAGCGGCGGCGACGCCAGGATGACACCGGTGAGACCACCGAACGTGAAGGTGATGAGGAAGCCGACGGCCCAGAGGAGCGGGGTCTCGAAGGTGACCGAACCGCGCCACATCGTGCCGACCCAGTTGAAGATCTTCACGCCGGTCGGGACCGCGATGAGCATCGACATGAGGGAGAACCACGGCAGCAGCACCGAACCGGTGACGTACATGTGGTGCGCCCACACCGTGACCGAGAGGGCCGCGATGGAGATGGTCGCGTAGACGATGGTCTTGTAGCCGAAGATCGGCTTGCGGCTGAAGACCGGGAAGACCTCGGAGACGATGCCGAAGAACGGCAGCGCGATGATGTAGACCTCGGGGTGCCCGAAGAACCAGAACATGTGCTGCCAGAGCAGCGCTCCGCCGTTGGCCGGGTTGAACACCTGGGCGTCGAACACCCGGTCGAGACCGAGGCCGAAGAGCGCGGCGGCGAGGACCGGGAAGGCCATCAGCACGACGAGCGACGTCACGAGGGTGTTCCACGTGAAGATCGACATGCGGAACATCGTCATGCCGGGAGCGCGCATCGTGATGATCGTCGTGATGAAGTTCACCGCGCCGAGGATCGTCGAGAAGCCCGTCAGGCCGAGCCCGAAGACCCAGAGTGTGCCGCCGAGCCCTGGTGTGAACGTCGTGTCACTCAGTGGTGCGTAGGCGAACCAGCCGAACGACGCGGCGCCCTGCGGGGTGAGGAAGCCACCGACGGCGATGAGGCCACCGAAGAAGTAGAGCCAGAACGCGAAGCCGTTGAGTCGCGGGAAGGCGACGTCAGGGGCCCCGATCTGCAGCGGCATGATCGCGTTCGCGAAGCCCGAGAACAGCGGCGTCGCGAAGAGCAGCAGCATGATCGTGCCGTGCATCGTGAAGAGCTGGTTGTACTGCTCCTTCGTCGCGACGAGCTGCAGCCCGGGCTCGAAGAGCTGCGCGCGGATGACGAGTGCCATCACGCCGGCGAGCAGGAAGTACAGGAACGACGTGATCAGGTACATGTACCCGATGGTCTTGTGGTCGGTGGATGTGATCCACCGCACGACGAGGTTCCCCTTCCGACCCGCCGAAGGTCGGTCAGCGCTCGGTCCGGCGACCTGCCTCGGTCGCGGCTGTGTCGCGGTCATCGCGCCTACCCCTCGTTACTTGGTGCACAAACCCTTTGCCTGATGATAGTATGCACACAGGGCGGTGTCACGCTGCCGCGGCAGATGGGGACGGTAGATTCACCCGCATGGCAGGTACCTCGCTCGCGCTGGATGACCAGGTGTGTTTCGCGCTTGCGATCGCATCCCGGCGGGTGATCGGCAGCTACCGCGAGCTCCTCGCTCCCATGCGTTTGACACATCCGCAGTACCTCGTGATGCTGGCGCTGTGGGAGCAGGAACCACGCGGCATGCAAGAACTTGGCTCTGTGCTGGCGCTGGATCCCGGGACGCTGAGCCCGTTGCTAAAGCGACTCGAGGCGTTGGGGTATCTCTCCCGCAGTCGGCGGACCGGAGACGAACGGTACATCGACGTGGCGTTGACGGATGACGGGCGTGCGCTGCGTCAGCAGGCTGAGGTGATCCCGGCGACGCTCGTGGAGCGACTTGGTGTTCCGCTGGCAGAGCTCGAGGCGCTCAGGGACTCCCTGCAGCACCTCATCGGGGCGATCGATGCCAACGACGCCGCTCCCCGCACGACACCGAAGCTGACTGACACCGACGGACGCTTCATTACACGTCCGTCAGGAACCAACCCATGACCATCGAAGCCAACGCACACACTGCGCACCGACGTCCGACCCTCTCCCGCAAGGTGCGGGCGTACGTCTCGCTGACGAAGCCGCGGGTCATGGAGCTCCTGCTGGTCACCACGGCTCCGACGATGTTCCTCGCCGCCCGCGGCGTGCCGGACCTGTGGCTCGTGTTCTGGACGATGCTCGGTGGCGCGATGTCGGCGGGGGCCGCGTCAGCGTTCAACTGCTACATCGACCGCGACATCGACCGCCTGATGAAGCGCACGAGCACCCGGCCGCTCGTGACCGGCGAGCTCTCCGACCGCGAGGCCCTGGTGTTCTCGTGGACGCTCGCGGTGCTCTCGACCGCGGTCCTCGGCTTCCTGGTGAACTGGCTGTCCGCTGCGCTCAGCGTCGTCGCGATCCTCATCTACGTGTGCGTCTACACGCTCTGGCTCAAGCGCCGCACTCCGCAGAACATCGTGTGGGGCGGGTCGGCCGGCGCGATGCCGGTCCTCATCGGCTGGGCGGGCGTGACAGGGTCGCTGGCGTGGGCGCCAGTCATCCTCTTCATGGTGATCTTCCTCTGGACGCCGCCGCACTACTGGCCGCTCTCGATGAAGTACCGCGACGACTACGACGCCGCCGAGGTCCCGATGCTCGCGGTGGTCCGCGGGCGCACGGTCGTCGGCCTGCAGGTGGTCCTGTACGCGTGGGCGACGCTGGTCTGCTCGCTGCTGCTCATCCCGGTGGCGCACATGGGGCCGCTGTACACGGTGGTCGCGCTAGCCGGGGGCGTCTGGTTCGTCGTCGAGTCGCACCGGCTGTACTCGCGGGCGATCCGGCACGTGGAGCAGGTTCAGCCGATGCGCGTGTTCCACAGCTCGATCACGTACCTGACGCTGCTGTTCATCGCGGTGGGCATCGACCCGCTGCTGCCGCAGGTCTTCACCCTTTCGCTGTAGGAAGCGACTCTCCGAAGGCTGCTCCCCTCGGCGGGTGTGTTGCAGTGCCGTCACCGCCGAGGGTTCCCGGCTACTCGATTGCAGCCTGGGTTCGCTGCCGCCGGTGATCCCCGCGCGGTGTTGGTCATCGTCAGACCGGCCTTAGCTACCAGCCGGCAGTGTTCGGTTCGTCCGCTGAGCTCACGGAAGGGACTGACCGCGCCCGCGTGATTCGCTAGTTTCAACCGAGGGAGGCGGAGATGGCGAGTCCGGGGTGGTTGGGGGCGGTCGGCTGCGCTCTGCTTGTGCTCCTCGTCAACGTGGCAATTTGGGGTGTTGTGTCGGTCGCGACGAATGGAATGGGTCGCAATCACGCGGCTGGCATACGATTGCCGTCGCTGCTGCACAGCGACGACGCCTGGCGAGCCGGCCATCTTGCCGGGCAGAGAATCATGCGGCCGTTCTTGATCGCGGCGGCGATCGTCGTGATCGTGTCGATCCCAGCGCAACTGGCGCCAGCGCTTTACCTCGTGCTGCTCGGACTTTCCCTCGCTTGCACACTGGCTGCTCTCGGGGCAGGTGCGCTGTCCGCGTCCCGGGCTGCTCGCCAAATTACTCGGGACCGCTGATGAACTGAGCCTCCTCGACACCCGTTGCGCGCGCTCAGCGACCTCGTTGCGTGACGCGGGGCATCTGCCTAACTACGCAGTCGACCGGCCCTCGCGTTTAGCACCCATTCCGCACTCGCCCGAATGGCCATTGGACGGCGTTAGTGCTGGTGCCGGACTGCTTTGGGAACCAACACCACACTGCGCAGACGAGCGCTACTGCCACCGCGACGACTTATTAGGTGGTGACGAAGCCGCGCGCTCCGCTACGCTCGCGGAAGCGGCATAACCGAACCGACACCGTGTCCACGATCAAGGGCCAAGGCCCAGCGCGCGCGACTGGCCGCGGCATCCGAAGGCAACCCGGTGATGACTGTCGGCATCGACCGCCCCACCTTGGATCGCGACGTCCGCCGGCTCACAGCCGACACCGCGTCGCAGCTCCCGCACTGAACGAGCGGCGCCGACCGACGCCGCTCCCGGAGAGAAAGAAGCACACAATGTCAAACTCGCTCGATGGCAAGGTCGCACTCGTCACCGGTGGTGGCGGAGGGATCGGGCGCGAGACCGCGAAGGTCCTCGTCGACCACGGCGCACGGGTCGTCGTCGCCGACCTGTCCGAGGATGCCGGCAACGGGACGCTCGAGTACATCGACGGCGGAGACGCCGTGGCGTTCGTCCGGGCGGACGTGACCGACCTCGCGTCGATGCAGCACCTGGTCCAGGCCGCGGTGGACCGCTACGGCCGACTCGACATCGCGCACAACAACGCCGGCATCGAGCTCACCGGCCCCGACCTCGCCGACGTCACGGTGGAGCAGTTCGACAAGGTGATCGCCGTCAACCTCACCGGAGTGTTCATCAGCATGAAGGCCGAGATCCCGCAGATGCTGGCGCAGGGCGGCGGATCCATCATCAACACCGCCTCGTCCCTCGGGCAGTCCGCCATCGCCCACCAGTCCGCCTACGTCACGTCGAAGCACGGCGTCATCGGCCTCACCCGAGCCGCCGCGGTGGAGTACTCCGACAAAGGCATCCGCGTGAACGCAGTGCTGCCCGGGGTGATCCAGACGCCAATGATAGACGCGCTGGAGGAGACCTACCCCGGCTTCAAGGACGCGCTGCTGACGAAGCACCCGATCGGCCGACTCGGCACGCCGCACGACATCGCCGAGATGGTCGCGTGGCTCGGTTCCGACGCGGCCGCCTTCGCGACCGGCTCGCAGTTCGCCGTCGACGGCGGGTACCTCGCGATTTAGACGAGGTGGCCACGACGGACGGGAGGCACGGTGTCAGCTGGCACCGTGCCTCACGTCCGTCACCGGTCGCACCGCGACCGCGGGTCGCTGGTCGGCGCGATCTTCCACTCCGACCACGGCAGCGTCTACACCTCGAAGGCCTACGCCGCGCTCTGCGAGCAGCTGGGCGTGACCCAGTCCACGGGCGCGGTCGGCACGAGTGCCGACAACTCACTCGCGGAAAGCTTCAACGCCACGCTCAAGCGCGAACTCCTCGCCGGCCGGCCAGCGTTCCCGGACCAGGCCACCGCCTACCGGCCCGTGTTCCGGTGGGCGAACCGCTACAACACTCGCCGGCGCCACTCCGCGATCGGCAACATCAGCCCGAACGCCTACGAAGCCGCACGCTCCGCTACGCTCGCGGAAGCGGCATAACCGAACCGACACCGTGTCCACGATCAAGGGCCAAGGCCCCGGCGTTTGCGCAGGTCAGCGGCTCGTTCGCCCAGTGGGCGCATCAAGCGATAGACGCAAAGCCGACGTGATTAGGTCGTCGGTTCGATTCCGACAGGCGGCTCCGGCGAACAGCCCCTGACCTGCGCAAACGCAGGGCAGGGGCTGTTCGGTTCTGGTGGTCGCGCGGTGCGCTGGCCTCACGGCTCTGCCCGACACCGACGTCGCTCTCCTCTGCGACGGACCTCTCGCCGGCTGAGCGCTCGCGGCCGGCATCCTGTCCGTGTGCCGATAGGCCTCGCACCGCTCGGCAACGCAGCGTGGCGTTGCGTCGCGACCTGGCGACGGCTCGGCGGGGCGCGATCGTCTCGTGCGTTGGCGGACTACGGGAGCTTGGACGCGAGGACGTCGGCCGCCAGGATCTCGGGTGCTGCGCTGAGGAGGTGCTGGTTGGCCATCAGGGCTGCGACGATGGCGCCGTTGGCGTGGGCGTCGCGAGCGGCCTCGTCGGGGAATGCATCGAAGATCCAGAAGGTGTCGGCGTGGGTCCTGACCGCGAACCAGACAATCGTTCCTACTTCTTCGTTGGCGAGTGCGACAGCGCCGGCGAGCAGATCGGCGACCGCGTCATGCTGTCCATCGGCCGCGACGATCTTGGCGACGAAGGCATACGGAAGTGATGCGGGTGTGGACATGAGGGGTTCTCCTAGGTGTCGAGGTTTCTTGGTGAAGCGAGTTCAGCGTATGACGAGCGAGAGCCGGTGGGGAGTGGCGTACACGGCAGTATTGCTATTGTTTACGTCATGCGTATCGGACTGATCGCGATCGACGGCTGCTTGGGTTCGGCTATCGCGTCGATCATCGACATCGTGCGGGTGGCCGACGGAGCCCGCGGCGATGTCGACCCGCGGATCGACCCGATCGAACTCGCCATCCTCGGACCGAAACGGCGAGTGACCACGACGGCATCGATGACCCTGTCGGTGGACCACCCGCTGTCGGAGTCCGGAGAGTTCGACGTGGTCGTCGTCCCTGCGCTTGGAACCCTTACGGCCGCCGCTACCAACGACGCCCTCCAGAGCCGAGATGCTCGTTCGGTCATCGCCTCGCTCGGGCGCCTCGACGAGGCGACCACCCGGATCGCCGCGGCGTGCACCGGCGTGTTCGCCGTCGCCGAGACCGGACGGATGCATCATCGGAGGGCGACGACCAGCTGGTTCCTGGGGCCGGAGTTCCTGAAGCGCTATCCGACCGTCGCCCTCGATCTCGACACCATGGTCGTGGTCGACGGGAACCTCGTCACCGCCGGCGCCGCCTTCGCCCACATCGACCTCGCGCTCTCACTCGTGCGATCGATCAGCCCCGACCTGGCCCAACATGTCGCCAAGCTCCTCATCATCGACGAGCGCCCGTCGCAGGCGGCCTTCGTCGCCTACGAACATCTCCGGCACGAGGACCCGATCGTCGTCGAGTTCGAACGCTTCGTGCGCGCCCGCCTGGACGAACCGTTCAACGTCGCCTTCGTCGCGCAGTCGCTCGGCACCAGCCGGCGCACCCTCGAGCGACGAGTCCGTGCGGCGCTCAACCTCACTCCGCTCGGCTTCGCCCAACGGCTTCGCATCGAACGGGCTCGGCACCTCTCAGCAACCACGGACCTCACCTCCGCCGAGATCGCGCTACGGGTCGGCTACGCGAACGCCGAGACTCTGCGCTCCCTCCTGCGCAGGGAGCGACGCCGTTCCTGACCTATCGCCATGCCTTAGAACCACCTCTCAGCACGTCGCGTCGACGCTCCTGCGTCGCCCCTGGACCACCCACTCGACACGCCCGCAGCACAGGTCATGTGACGTGTCCCGGCTTCCCGGACGGTCGGGGTTTGGGTGGCTGTGATGTCGCTGCGTTCTCGTCGAGGGGGTCAGCAGACCCGATCAGGGTCGACTGGGATGAGACGCGAAGGCGGTCAGGTCAGGGCGGCCGAAGCCGGCCGGCGGGGTAGCGTCGGTCACGTCGAGGTCTTTCGGACGGATGGCGTAGGAACCTCCGTCGTCGGGAGACCTCGACGTCTAATCTGCGGACCGACGCGCCCGGCCGACCTACACCCTCATCTGGGAAAGAGCCCCCATAGCGGCGGCCGTCGCCGGCGTCAGAGGCGGCGCGTACCGTAGGGCATGCCTGGAATTGTTCCCCCCAACGGTTCCGGGCATCCGGCTCGAGCAGCCCCCCAGATTCGCTCGAGCTGTAGGCGGCCCCGGTCCTGTTCCCCCCAACAGGCCGGGGCCGCTTCACGCTCCGGCCTCGCGCGCCGAGGCGAGCTGCTCGAGCGGGATCCTGATCGGACCGCCGCCGGCGGACTGTCCTGGCCTGATCGGGCCGCCTGCGGCGGACTGCATTGACTGATCTGAGCCGGCAAGCCGGCGCTGCGCTATGAACCCTTCGGGTTCGTTGTTTGCCCGGGAAGCCTTTGGCGATTGTACGGTCGGCTCTCTCCGCGCAACCCACTCCGCTATCGGCCCGCACGCGAGAACTTCCTCCTTCCGCTGCGCTCCCTCCGGAACTTCTCGGAGCGTTCCGGCTCCGGGGTTGCACTCCGTTCCCCTCCCTGATCGGCACTACGTGCCTTCCCGGGCAAACAACGAAAGGGAGAGGAAGCAGAAATGATGTTGATGGGTATCCGAGCGACCGCAGATGGTCGCGCCGAGGGCGTCGTCGTGAACGTGAGGACCTCCGTCCTCGCGGGCCTCCAAGCGCAGATCGGGTGCGGTGCGGTGGACGTGGCCCACCTCCCGAACCAGATCGAGGCGTGGGTCGATGACAACGGCGCATACACCGCCGAAGTCAACGCGCCCGCGACCGTCGCCGCGGTGGTCCTCGGTCGGCCCCGGCACGCGGACCCGCTCTACGGGCCGGTCGTGTTCCTGACCAGCGACCGCGCCGGTGAGGTCCGGTCGCTGTCGCCGGATCAGTACAAGGCGGTCATGGCCGCATTCGAGCAGGCACGTGCCGCGCTCACCCGGGCGGAAGCGCTGCTTGCAGCGCTGTCCCGCTAACACCACCCGCAGCACCCATAGAAACGACCGGGTGCGGAGTTCCCGGCAAGAATCAGTTGCCAGGACCCGCACCCGGTCACTACCGGAAAGCGTACAGAACAATGACCATCACAGACAACATTCACATCACCCACCTGACCGACACACCCGAGGCCGATCAGCCCACCCCCGAGGCCACACCGGCCACGGACGGCGTGGAACTGGTGACCCTCCCGGCGCTGAACGTGTCGATCGAGAACAACGTCCGCACCGCGGCCGACCTCGACCCCGCGTTCCTGGCCTCCGTGAAGCAGCACGGGGTGCTCCTGCCGACCATCGGCTACCGCGACCAGGACGGCCGCGTGGTTGTCCGCGACGGGCAGATGCGCGTCCTGGCAGCCATCGAGGCCGGGTGCGACGTGCCAGTGTTTGTCACCGCTCGTGACGACAACACAGCCAAGCGAATTGCGGAGCAGTTGGTCGCGAACGAGCGCCGCACCGCCCTGACGGACGGTGACCGGCTCGCCGCGTACCGGCAGTTGGAAATCGAGGGCCTGTCGGTCACCGCGATCGCCAAGGAGACCGGCACGAAGCGGGACACCGTGAAGGCGACCCTCGCCGTGGCGAAGTCGGAGGCCGCGACGAAGGCGGTCACCGACTCCGCGCTCACCCTGGACGACGCACTGCTGTTCGCGGAGTTCCAGGACGACCCGGAGGCCATCGCGGAACTGCAGGGCTGCGTGGACGAGGGGTACGCCGACGAACTGAAGTTCACGGCCGAGCGCATTCGGCAGGACCGGCAGGGCAAGGCAGACATGGCCCGGATCGCGGGGGAGTGGGAAGCCAAGGGCGTCCGCGTCGTCACCAGCGAGGACGACTACACGACCCTGTCGAGCCTGACCGACGCTAACGACGACGCCGAGGACCGCCCCGTCCTCGATGCCGAGGCGCACGCGACCGGCTGCGCCGGTCACGCCGTGTTCCTGCAGGCATGGGGTGAGCACACCGCGGTCGCGGTGTGCACCACCCCGGTGGCGCACCACGTGAAGTACCCGCGGTACTCGTTCAGCACGGCCCCGGCTGCGGAGCTGACCGAGGAAGAAGTGGCCGAGCAGAAGGAGGCCGAGAAGGCCGCGCGCCGGGAACTGATCGCCAACAACAAGGCGTGGGACGCTGCGGACACGCTCCGGATCGAGTTCGTGAAGTCGCTCCTGCAGCGGAAGACGCTGCCGAAGGACTGGACGATGTTCGCCGCTGTCGCGGGCACCCGTCATGGGTGGACCATGCGCGCCGACAACAGCGGCGGTGTCCGGGACCTGCTCAGCATCGAGTCGGGCAGCGGCTACGGCGCTGACACGGTGGCGACGTGGGTCGAGCAGCACCCCGCGAAGGCACCGCACGTCGCCCTCGCCGTGGTGCTGTCCGCGTTCGAGAACGCGGCGAACCGCGAGTGGTGGCGTCGTCCCGCCACCGAGGGCGCGGCGTACCTCAACCAGTTGGCCGCATGGGGCCACCGCTTGACCGACGTCGAGAAGATCGCCGCGGGCATCCAGCCCGAGCCGGTCGACTCGGTCGAGGACGCGGACACCGCAGCCGAGTAGGTGAACCAGCGTGGGGGTCGCAGCCAGCGGCCCCCACGCCCACCCGGCACCGGATCATGTCTCATCGCCCCGTCCGAGTGTCCGTGGGCTGCGCGGCGGCTTCGCCACCGCAGCAAGGGGCTTCGCCCCCTCCTGGACCCCGGAGCCCCTCGACGGAGCTCTCGGCTGTCACCGCCTGCGGCGGGTCCAGGACGGCGACGCAGGTGCCGCGTGCCTTAGATCTCTTCCCAGGAAAGCTGCGCCACCTGCATAGTTCTCGCCCAGAGGAATCGGTTGATGGGGACTCCATCGCATTTGACAGTGAACGTGGGCGTCGGACGGACGATCCCCAACTCAACTTGCTCCTGTGCCCACGCGAGCAGGGCGTCGAGGGTCGCCGTGGGGGCTGAGACAACACGATTACGCCGGCCTGCGATCCGGGTGTCGGTGAACGTGCCCCGATAGCCACCGAACCAACGCCAGACCAGCAACGTGTCGAAATCCACTACGTCTCCAGACGATTGGTCGAGCGTGGCGCTCCATCCCAGGGCTTCCGGCCCCGGCCGGGAGTCGCTTCGCTCCGAGTGGAACCGGCTTCGCCGGCACAGTTTGGGCCTCCGGCCCGTTTCTTTGCCGTGAAGCCTTCGGCAGCGTACGGACGTCCGGGTTCCGCGCAAGCGGCAAGCCGCCGGCTCCTCCGAGATTTTCGGCACGCGGTCGCTTCGCTCCCTTATTTCGCGCCGAAATTCTCTCCCCCACCGCCCTTCGGGTTGCACTCCGCCCTCCCGTCCTAGCGGCGACAAGTCGCCTTCACGGCAAAAAAACGAGAGGGAGAGGAAGAGCACATGCGCTACCAGATCGAGACGCTGACCCGAGTTGTCAGCAAGGCCGACGACGCAGCGGAGGCGAGGACGGCGGCACTGCGAGAGCGGGCCGCGGAACTCAAGACCGCCGCGTCGCTGGGTTGGACCCTCGCGAGCACGTTCGTTCTCGAAGGGGTCGAAGTCGCCACGTTCGTCGACACGATCACCTTCACGCCGCCCGCGGAGTGATCCAAGGCGGGAGGGGACAACTCGTAATTGCCCCCTCCCGCCTCCATTCTCACCGATCGAGACCCCGGAGGTACAGACCATGAGCAGCACCACCGCCACCAAGACCCGCACCACCAAGACCCGCCGCCCGACCGTCACGCCGGAGCAGCGGAAGGAGCAGGCCGCCGCGCTGCACGAGTCGATCGCGACGCAGGTCGAGCAGCTGCGCGACTCGGACCGATGGACCGCGTTCCTGCAGTTCGCGGGCGCGTTCCACACGTACAGCCTCAACAACGTGTTGTTGATCCTCAGCCAGCGGCCCGACGCCGAGCGCGTCGCCGGGTTCCGGAAGTGGCAGGCCCTCGGTCGCCAGGTCCGCAAGGGAGAAAAGAGCTTGCGCATCTTCGGCTACAGCACCAAGAAGGTGACCGAGCAGGACGAGAACGGCGACGACGTCGAGAAGCGTTACCCCCGGTTCCCGATCCTCCCCGTGTTCGACATCGCCCAGACCGACCCGATCGACCCGGACGCCGACGACCCGTCCACCCTCACCGCGCCGCTGACCGGCACCGACGATCACGGCGTCATCGGCACCCTGACCGCTCACCTGGTCGCGGACGGGTGGAGCGTCGAACACACCGAGCCGGGAGAAGGCCGCAACGGCTTCACCGACCCCACCGCCCGCCGCGTCGTGATCGGGTCGCACCTGACCCCGGAGCACTCCGCGAAGACGCTCATTCACGAGCTCGCGCACATCCTCCTCGGCCACACCGACGACCTGACCGAGTACGCCGAGCACCGCGGCCTCATGGAAACCGAGGCCGAGAGCGTCGCCTACGTCGTCGCCGGACTGGTCGGATTCGACACCGCCGCCTACTCGATCGGCTACGTCGCCGGATGGTCCGACGCAGACGCCGACCTGATCCGTTCCACCGCCGCCCGCGTCCTCACGGCAGCGCACCAGGTGGCCGCGATCCTCGCACCCGCCGACGTCGACGCCGAAGACGGCGACGACGCGGACCCCACCGAGCAGTAGTCACCGCGGGGGCCGCCCAGCGGCCCCCGCGCCCCGGAAGGAGCACCACCGATGGACGCCGTCACCTACCGCCGCCCCGACCACCTCGACCCCCGCACGACCGACCCCGCCGCCCCGGCCGCGGACGTCGACCCGACCGGCGCCACATGCGGCGCCGAAACCGCCGAGATGGGCGAAGAGTGGTTCTGCACCCGCCGCCCCCACCACCCCGACAACGAGCACCGCGCCGCGTTCGACCGCGGCGGCGACGGCCCCGCCGACGCCGTCGGCTACGCCTGGCGCGACGAGCTCTACGACCCCAGCCCGGCCCCCGTCGCACCGCGGAGCGGGCTCCGCGACACCGGAACGCAGCCGCCGTTCACCCTCGCCCAGACGATCACGTGGACCGAACTCCGCGCCGAGGTCGCACGCGCTGGCGCAGAGCACTGGGTCCAGGGCAGCCGGAAGCACCGCGAGCACGTGCGAGAAGCCGACCGGTTCGACGCGATCGCCGCCGAGCTGCACCGCCTCTGGGACCTCAACACCGCGGCAGGGTGACGGGCCGGCGGGGCGGGGGCGTGGCCGACCTCCGGCCGCCCGTGGAGGCGGCCCGCCCCCACACCCCCGGCGCACCTGCGGTGCTGGTAGAACCGGCGACGGAGCGCCGGTCTGTAAGGGCCTTACGGCCCGTTCTTTTGCCGTGAAGCCTTCGGCAGCATACGGACGATCACCCGGAATGCAACCGGCTTTCGCGGCATAAACGGCCCCTCCCCGCAAGCGGGTCCTCTCCATATATTCCACGACCGGTTGCATTCCGGGCGCTCATCCTAGCGGCGACAAGTCGCCTTCACGGCAAAAAAACGAGAGGGAGAGGAAACACCATGAATGACACAGTGCAGGTTACGTTGAACCGCGAGGACTGGGAGCACATTGTCCGACTCGTGCAACGCGTCGTACCGGCAACGTCGCAAAGCCTCGACGACGCCTACGAGTGGGACGAGGACGAAGGCCCCGACGTCGAGTGGATCGAAGCACGACAGCGCAGCCTCGCCGATGCCCGCGCACTCAGCGATCGCGTGACCGCGGCGGTTGCCGTCGCGACCGGAGAGGCCGCTCCGCGGCAGGCAGGGACAGCGGCGACGGGAGAGGCGTAGCCAGGCACTCCTATTCGGTTCCGTGAATGACAGAACAGCGCTAATGCACCAGGGGATTTCCAGCCCTCCCGCTGTCGTTCACTCCCCGAAGTCGCCTTCCTGAACACTCTGCGTTGGTACCAGAGAATGCAGACCGACGGCCTGCAAAGAGGTGTGCCGCCCGGCTAAAAAAGGGTCGAAGAATGCAGGAAAAATGCTGGTCAACCCGGCTATTTCGACGTAGAATAGAGGCATGCAACGGGGGAGGGGCCTCCACTGCATCACAATCTTTCGGAAGGTGATTTCGATGAGCATCACGGTTTACAGCAAGTCTGGTTTCTGCGGCATGTGCATGGCCACCGAGCGCGCTCTCGTCTCCGCCGGCGTCGAGTTCAACGAGGTTCACCTCGAAGACGTCGACCAGGCGCAGATCGAGGAGTGGAAGACCACCCTCGGCATGAACGCACCCATCGTCATCACCGACACCGAGACCGGTTCCTGGAGCGGCTTCCGCCCCGACAAGATCGACCAGCTCAAGACCGCCACCTCGACGGTCAAGGCCGCGTGATGACGATGACGCTCGAACGACCGACCACCGCCTACCGCGACGCGATCCAGCCCGAGAGTCGCGCTGCCGTTGACGAGCTCTTCCTGACCGACCCGGGTCACGCCCTCATCGCGATCGACCGGGCCACCCACGACCCATCCGAGGACGTCCGCGAGTGGGAACTCGACGCCGAGGGCCGGCACGTGTGGGAGGCCGGCTACATGGTCGGGTTCTCCGCCGCTCAGCCGCAGCTCATCGCCCAGGTGCACCGCCTCGAGCAGCTCCTCGCTCGGGCCGAGCGCGACGCGGACCGGTACTACGCCGAGATGTGCCGCCGTCCCGCAGCACCCAGCCCGGACGGGCAGTCCTTCGCGGAGCTTTCGCGGATCCGCGGCGACGACGAACGCGCTGACCGTCACGAAGCGACGATCGACCGCATGTTCCCCCAGTACGCCGGCACTCGCGCCTGAGCGGTCCTCGCCGTCACCACGAGATCCACCCCTTCCGCGAGCGACGCGGTTGGTAGAATCGAGTCCGAGCAGGGGAGTCCCCATGAGCATCAAGACCGAGCACGACACCGCCCGAACGATCGACGTCGAGCAGGAGATGGCGCTGGTCGAGAAGGGCCAGCAGCTCGCCGGCCACTTCCCCGACGCGGAAGCGCTCGGCCGGGCCCGTCGCATCCTCGAGGGGACGCTGTCGCCGGAGGATGCGCGCGCGGAGGTCGCTGCGAAGCACGGGTTTCCTCTCCGCCAGCGCTGAGCGCCGGCGTCCTGCGGGGGAGCGGATGAGCGTCGACGACAAGTACACCTACCCGGGTAGTGGTGGGGTCCTGGTGAACGCTGCGGGGATTCGCGATCAGCGACAGCTTGACGAGGCGATGAACGACGTCGCGTCGATCACGATGGCCGAGGTCCGCGCCGAGCCGGTGCCCGACCGCCCCGGCTACGGGTACCTCCAGAGCATCCATGAACGCATGTTCGGTGACCTGGTGCCCGGTATCGCTGGACGCATCCGCGACGTCGACGTGCAGGCAACTGGCACGGGCATCCCGTACTGCCGTCCCGAGTACATCGACGCGAACCTGGCGACAGTGTTCGGCAAGCTTGAGCGGGAGGACTACCTCACCGGCCTCGACGCCGAAACATTCGCCGACCGGCTCGCAGACCGGTGGGGAGAGCTGTCGGCCATCCACCCGTACCGTGACGGCAACACCAGATCCCAGAGCACCTACGTGTCCGCGATCGCCGAGCGCGCCGGGCACCCGATCGACTGGGAGCGCGTCGACGTCGACGAGCTCCGCACCGCACGCCTGTACGCGGTCGCCGGCAACGACCGCCCCCTCGCGGACTACCTCTGTGCCCACCTGGTCGAGCGTGTGCCCGTGCTTGATGAGCGTGAGTTCGACGCCTTCGAGCGCCGCGATCGCGACATGATGCGAACCGCCGGCATCGACCCCGACGCGTCCCCCACAGCACAGCACGGCGCGACCCAACCGGCGACCGAGCAGTGGCCGTCCCTGCCTCAGCAGTCGCGCGGGCACGACGGCCTTGAGCGGTAACGAAGGAGCACGGAGACATGACTGATCGCACCGCCGAGTTCATCATTCGGGACGACTATGACCTCGCCTCCGCTCTCGCTACCGCGTTGCGCGACGCACGCGCCGCAGGGGACGTGCAGGGGGAGCGGGCCCTCGCGTCGACGCTTGCGCAGGTATCGCATTCGCTGGTGTTCGCGGCTGACCCTGACGAGGAAGCCATGCCGGCGCTCACCCATCTGAATGGGCGTCCGGACGCAGCTGCGATTCGGACTCTGCTTCGTCGATGACTCGCGGGCCTCGCCCCTCGCCCGCCGCGGACCGCTTCTGGTCGCACGTGGTGCAGGGTCCGGTGTCGTCCGATTGTTGGATCTGGACGGGCGCCGTCGGCGACGACGGGTACGGCCGGTTCTGGGTACCGCAGCCGGACGGCGGGCAACGCGCTATGCGCCCGCAGCGGTGGCTCTACGAGCACCTCACCGGCGCCGCTCTGCATCCGTCGACGCTTCTCCTGCACGCGTGCGATGTGCCACTCTGCGTGCACGTCGACGTCGAGCCGGCACGATCGCACCTGGCGCCGGGAACGCACCGCGGGAACATGCTCGAGCGGACGCAGCGCGGCCGACATCGCAACGGCGCGACCGCGCTCCGCACGATCAGCTTTCCCCGCTCGGAGCGCGTGCGTCTCTCCCGTGAGCTCCGCGAAGCGTTCCGCGAGCACGGGTGGGACGCCGATGCCGTTCGCACGTGTCGGACAGGGATCGCGGCGAACACTCCGACGCTCTGGTGACGCGAGTGTGTCAGCCGCCGGCGGTACCGTCGCGCACAACCGACGAGGGGACAGGAACATGACCAACTACGCGCCGCCCCAGTGGTCGCCCGTATCGCAGGTACCGACGCTGCCCGGTCCTCGCCGGGGCACGAAGCTGTCACGGTGGAGCGTGTTCCTCGGCATCCAGTCCGTGCTTCTCGGTGCGCTGCTGCCGATCCCGATACTCGCGATCATCTTCGGCATCGTCGGCCTCTGCCGCGGCACGGACCTCCCGGGTCGCGCCGTCGTCGGCATCGTCTTCGGATGGTCTGGTCTGACGTTCTGGGGCGGCTTCATCGCCGTGTGCATCTGGTCGATGCACGTCAACCTCGCCTAACGGTCACAGCACACACCGCGGCCCCCGACCACACACAAGTGGTCGGGGGCCGCGTCACGTGTAAGGGACGGTACCGCGTTCGCCGCGGAGGCGGTTCTCCTACGCCGCGTACGACTCGTGCGCGTCGCCCTGCTCGCCGCTCTCGTCGTCGTTCTCGGCCGCCGTCACGGCCTCGTCGCCGCCGTTCGTCGCGTCGGTCTCAGCCTTCGCCTTGGACCGCTTCACGTCGCGCACGGGGATGCCGAGTCGTTCCGCGACCTCGTCGCGGGTGACCTTGGTGTCGAGCATGCGTCCGATGATCGCCTGCGCTTCGGCTTCCGCCTCAGCGATCGCGGCGGCCTGCTCGTCGCGAATCTTCTGGATGCGCGTTTCCGCGTCCTCGTTGATCCCGTCGACGGCGTCGGCTGCGACGAAGTATTCGACGGCGAACTCTTCGAGCTGCTCCTGCCGACGGCGGAAGTCCGCCGCCCGCTCGACTGCTCGCTCACGTGCAACCTTGCGCGCGGCGGCTTGCTTCCCCGACGTTCGAACGTTAGCCATGTCGTTCCCCAAACCCTAACGGCCACCACCCGCCTGATTCGGGCGGCACCTGCCTAGCGGCGGTGCCCAGCGGCGCTCTTCTTGTCGCCCAGTGTAGCTCGCACCTCCGGCGCGGTCGGTGACAGCTCTCGACCCGGATGCAGACGGCCCGACGCTCCTCGTTCCTCGTCGCTGGCCGCCGCTCCCGGTCTCCACCTGTCTACCGCGCTCGTCTCTCCGCCGATTCCGCTTCGCTCCACCGACTCCGATCCTCCCGGCCTCGCATCTCTCCCTCCAGTCTGCGCTCGTTCCTCGCTACGACCTCCGGTCATCAACGTGTCACACCTCAGGCATTACAAATGAATGAGGCTAGACTCGCCTTATGCGCACCGCATCCAGCTCGCACCACGGCTGGGTCCGACGCGTCTCGATTACTCCCATGACGGGCGGTGACGGCGCATGATGACCATGCACGTGCTCTCCGCCGGCGACGGGTACACGTACTACACGTCGGAGGTCGCCACCGGCGATACCCGCCGCGACCACGACCGTGAGCTCGGCGATTACTACACCGCCGACGGCAACCCTCCCGGCCGGTGGATGGGCGGCGGTGCGGCCCTCCTCGGCGTCTCCGGCACCGTCACTGAGGACCAGATGAAGGCCCTCTTCGGTGAAGGGCTGCACCCCGACGCCGACCGCATCATCGCGGATGCTCTCGCGTCCGGGATGACTGGCAAGCAGGCGCAGGTGGCCGCGAAACTGGGTCGGTCCTACTACGTGTACAAGGCCGACGAGAACACGCTGCAGGGGCGCATCCAGGCCGGATACCAGGCGTTCCAGCGCGTGCAGAGCCACGAGCCCAACACCGAGGAGCGGCGCCTCATCCGATCCCGCGAGGGTGCGCAGGCGTTCCGGGATGCGAAGGGCCGCGAGCCCGCTGACAAGGAAGAGCTCGGCCGTTACATCACCGCAGCGACCCGTCCTGACCAGCAGGCCGTTGCCGGGTTCGACCTTGTGTGCTCTCCCGCGAAGAGCGTCTCCGTGCTCTGGGCACTCGGAGACAACGACACCCGCAAGGCGATCGAGCAGGCGCAGGACCGCGCCGTCGCGTCGACTATTCGCTACCTCGAGCGGGAGGCGCTAGCGACCCGCGCTGGCACGAACGGTGTGGAGCAGATTGAGGTCGAGGGCGGCGTCGCAGTAACCGCGTTCCGGCACTTCGAGTCCCGAGACGGTGACCCGCAGCTACACGACCACCTCGTGGTCGCGAACAAGGTCCAGGGCTCCGACGGCAAGTGGCGCACCATCGACTCGAAGCTCCTCCACCGCATGAACGTGCCCATCTCGGAGTTCTACAACGCCGCCATCATGTCCGAGGTCACGAAGGCACTCGACGTCACCACCGAGGCCCGCACGGTGTCTGTCGGCAAGCGTCCCGTGATGGAGATCGCCGGCGTCGACACCGACCTGATCGACACGTTCTCCTCGCGGTCGGCATCGATCCGCGTCGAGGTTGAGCGCCTCACCGCGGAGTACCAGCGGGACCACGGTCGCGCCCCTGACACCAAGGCGCAGATCAAGATCGCTCAGCAGGCGACGTTGGAGACTCGCCCGCAGAAGGAGCACGGACGCTCCCCGCAAGCCGCCCACGACGACGCCGTCGCGCGCGTCGGGCAGGACCGCGCCGACCAGGTCCTTCCGAAGGCCCGCCGCATCGCGGAGGTCCGGGCCCGCGACGGGTTCGGTACGCCGACGGTCGACGTCGACGAGCGCGCCGCCCTGGTCCTCACCGCCGTCGAGGAGCGGTACTCAGTGTGGGGCGCCGGCGTCATCGAGGCCGAAGCCCGCCGCCAGCTCGCCGCTATCATCCCGGACCAGGACGTCGCCGAGCCCCTCGTGCAGCAGGTCGCGAAGTCCGCCCTGCACTCCTCAATCTCGCTCACCCCGCCGTCCCCGCACGGTGCGTTCAAGCCGCTGACGCGCTCGGACGGCGAGTCGGTCTTCGAGCACAAGGGCAAGACCGTCTACACCTCCGGTGCGATCCTCGCGGCCGAGGACCGCCTCCTCGGTGCGGCCCGAGCACGAACGATGGCGCCCGTGGGGGTCGACGTGTTCGAGCGCGTCGCGGCCGCCTACGACGGCCCGCTCGATCAGGGGCAGCGGGACCTCGCGAAGGCGTTCGCCACGTCCGACCGAGAGCTCCTCATGGGTATCGGGCCCGCCGGCGCCGGCAAGACGACCGCCCTCAAGCTCGCGGGCGCCGCACTCACCGCGGGCGGCGTTCGCATGATCGGCCTCGCCCCGTCCGCCCCGGCAGCGTCGGTGCTGTCCGACGCGGTCGGGATCGACGCGACCACCATCCACGGCTTCATCGTCGCCCACCAGCAGGACGACGTCGCTGGGTCTGATGTGCCGGCGAAGTACGCCCTCAAGCCGGGCGACGTGATCGTGGTTGACGAAGCCGGCATGGCCGGCACGTTCCGCCTCGACGACGTCCGCGCGATCGCCTCCGAGTACGGCGCCGTGGTCCGTGGCATCGGCGACGACCGCCAGCTCTCAGCCGTCGAGGCCGGCGGCGTACTGCGCCTCATCGACCGCGAGGTCGGCTCCGTGCAGCTCGAGCACGTGCACCGGTTCCGCGACGCCGACGAAGCCGAAGCGTCCCTCCGGCTCCGCGACCCCATGCGCCCAGGCGATCCGTTCTCCTGGTACCAGGACAACGGCCGCGTCGTCGGCGGCGACAGCGAGCGGATGACCGCCGCGGTCTTTGAGGGATGGCAGCACGACACCAACGCCGGTGTGCGATCCCTGATGCTCGCCCCGACCGCCACGGCCGTCGCGGACCTCAACGCCCGCGCACAGGCGTACCAGATCTCCACCGGCGACCTCAACACCTCTCGGTCGGTGCCCTTGCGTGACGGACTCGCCGCGCACGTCGGCGACACCATCGTCACCCGCCGCAACGACTCAGACCTCCGCATCCAGGGAGGCCGCGACCGGGTCAAGAACGGCGACCTGTGGACCGTCACCGGGATCCGCGACGACGGCGCTCTCGACGTGGCCCACGCCGAGCACGGCGCCGTGATTCAGCTTCCCGCCGGGTACGTCAGCCAGCACGTGGAGGTTGGCTACGCCCGCACCATCAGCCGCTCCCAGGGCCTCACCACCGAGAACACGCACGTCCTCGGCGACGCCACCATGAGCCGCGAGGACGCCTACACGGCCCTGTCCCGCGGCAAGGAGAGCAACCGCCTCTACCTCGCCCTCGACGACGCCGCGACCGTCCCCGACGCCCTCGAGCAGATCGCAGCCCGCTCGGAGCGGATGCTGTCCGCCCACGAGACGATCCGCGTCGAGCAGGACCGCGTCGAGGACCTCGTCACGCTCATCGACCAGCACGCCGACGTCGCCACCCGCGCCGACGAGCTCCGCGCCGGCGCGATCGTGGAACGCGCCCTCGGCGCAGACGTTGCAACGTCGCTCGAGGGGCAGGAGTCGTGGGGTGCCCTCGCGGCGTCGCTCCGGCACGCGGAGGACTACGGCCACGACCCGATCGCCACGTTGCAGGACGCGTACCAGCAGCGTGAGCTCGGCACCGCTGACGACGTCCCCGCGGTGCTGCACTGGCGCATCGAGCAGGCCCTCGAGGGGATCGGCCAGCCCACCGTCCTCCTCGTCGACCGCGAGCCAGTCGACGGCGTCCCGGCGTGGATCGCCGACGGCCGCCGACACCAGGACGAACTCCTCCCCGCCGAGTGGCACGACCACCTCGCGGAACGGCACCACTACATCGGCATCCGCCTCCGCGAGCGGGGCGCAGACCTCGCCCTCGAGCAGCCGACGTGGACGCAGGATCTCGGACGCCTCCCGTCCGAGCCGTGGCGCATGTTCGACTGGCACCGCACCGCAGCCGAGGTCGACGTGCTCCGCACGAAGTACCGCATCGACCCGTCCGAACCGCAGGCGATCCCCGACAAGCTCCGCGGCAACCCCATCGCTGACCACCTGCAGGAACGCGTGACCGCGCTCCACAAGGCGGCCGCACTATCGACTGCCCCCGACGTAACCGAGTCCACCCGAGGGCACTACGCCGCCCACGCAGCCGAGCAGTTGGCCGCGGCACGGACCGCCCTCGTCTCGGCCGCCCAGGCCGTGCAGCAGGCGACGTCGACGGTGGCCACGGCCACCGACGTCTTCGCCGAGACCACCACCGAGGCCGCACCCGCGACCACGGCCGGCACCGAGACCATTCCCGTGGCTGCGGTGTCGTCCCGCACCGCACAGGAAGGAACCATCATGAGCGATCCCCTCGACGAGGCACTCGAGCACGTTGGCCGCCAGGCAGGCCGGGCAGGGCAGACCATCACCTCGGAGATTGCCCGCCAGGCGCAGCGTGCCGCGGACGAACATCGCCGGCAGCTGCAGGAAACCCAGCGGAAGGCCGAACGCGAGCGCGACTTCGCCGCCCGTGACGCCCAGCGCAAGACTGACCGTCAGCGCGAGCAGGCCGAACGGGATGCACAGCGAGAGGCAGCGCGCGAGCAGGAGCGGAACGAGCGTCTAGCGTCGCGGTATCCAAACCCCGAGCAGCGCGATGGCGACGCAGCCGCGTTTGCCGAGGGGGCCGTCCTCGCCGCAGCGGCCGTCGAGAGCGAGACCGACACCGGTGCCGTCGCGATCACGTCCGACAGCCGCAACGAGACGGCGGCCGAGACGGCGTCGATCGCCGGCGAGGGGCGGACCAACGCCGACGCAATCTCCGCGACCGGGAACTCCGTCGAGGCGGACTACGACGAGTTCGAGCTGCGAGACCGCGAAATGCTCCGCCAGGCCGGTATCGAC
Organism: Curtobacterium sp. SL109; assembly: GCF_026672405.1. Taxonomy (NCBI): domain Bacteria; kingdom Bacillati; phylum Actinomycetota; class Actinomycetes; order Micrococcales; family Microbacteriaceae; genus Curtobacterium; species Curtobacterium sp. SL109. The sequence goes on along the minus strand of NZ_JAPPRB010000001.1, from coordinate 97,011 downwards.
CCCGACGCGGCGTCGACGTCCACCGGGACCCACACCTCTCTCACGTTCGAGCCGTCACCAGCACCGGAGCTCTCCCGCGGCGACGACGGCCTCGAGCGGTAACGCGCGCGGCCGTCTTCCCACGACAGAGCAGCCGCGTGCCGTGCTGGAGAGCGGTCAACTGCAAGGTGCTCGCTATCTCGGTGGACGACCTCTCCCGGGGTCACCGGTCAGAGTCGTTTGGTCCGACCTACCGGGGGAGCCGGGGTGAAGGAGCTGGGCGCTACAGAATGCATGTTGTTATTCGTAGGCGGGACGCTCGGTAGCTTATGGCACGCCTGAGCTCAGCCTTCAGGGCGGAAGGGCCAGGTCGTGGCTAATGCCAACCGAACTAAACGAGGCCTACGTCGAGGCGTCGCATCGTTGCTTTTATCCGGGCGATGCCGGACTGACGGTCCTCGTCGATCACGGTGAAGCGGGCAGCTTCTCGCTCGATGACGATGTGTTCGCCGGTCGGCTTCGCGAGGAAGACGTGCACGAAGTAGGACCCACCGCCGAGGCGCAGGTCGGACAGTCGCCATTCCACTGACGCCGAGCCTTGCAGTGGCGGGTAGACGGTTCCGGTTTGCCTACTGTCGACTCCGTAAACGGGGTGGCCGAACTGGTTCTCGATCTTGATGCCGGCGCGCCACTCGGGCAGCGGGGTCGTGTGCGAGAAGGTCGCGCGCACCACGATGTCGTCGCCCGAGCGGTGGTCCTCGCCGGGGGCGCGGCCCGGGATCTCGAGCTCGACGTGCTCGACCTTGCCGGGGTTGGCGTCCTCTTCCGGGTGGGACGCCTCGGCCTCGGCGATGCGACGGCCTTCGAGGATCTCGCGGAAGTTCTTCACCGCGAGGCGGGCGGACCCCTGGAACTTGACCTCGCCGTGGTGCAGGACAACGGCGGAGTCGCAGAGCTCCTGCACCTGGCCGAGCGAGTGGCTGACGAGGACGATCGTGCGGCCCTGCGCCTGGAACTCGCGGATCTTGTCGAGGCACTTCTTCTGGAACTGTTCGTCCCCGACGGCCAGGACCTCGTCGACGAGCAGGACGTCGGGGTCGGTGTTGATCGCGACGGCGAAGGCCAGCCGGACGTACATGCCGGACGAGTAGAACTTCACCTGGGTGTCGATGAAGTCGCCGATGCCGGAGAACTGCAGGATGTCGTCGAAGCGCTCCTCGGTCTCCTCCTGCGTCTGGCCGAGGATCGCGGCGTTCAGGTAAACGTTCTCGCGGCCGGTCAGGTCGGGGTGGAAGCCGGCGCCGAGCTCGATGAGCGCCGCCAGACGACCACGGCGCTCGACGGTCCCGGTGGTCGGTTCGAGGATGCCGCCGATGGTCTTCAGCAGCGTGGACTTGCCCGAGCCGTTCGGTCCGAGCAGTCCGATCGTGGTGCCGGCCGGGATGTCGAGGTTGATGTCCTTGAGCGCCCAGAAGTCCTCGCTGTGCCGGCGTCCGGCGCGTCCGAGGGTGACGACACGCTCCTTGAGGGAGTTGTCCTTGCGGATCGTGAAGCGCATCGAGACGTTCTTCACCGTCACGACGGCGGGAGCGTCGGCGAACGGGGAGGTCGTGCCCTGGGTTGGCAAGGCACTGTTCGTGACTTCAGGTTTCGGTTGCATCGCCGACACAGGCTATCCCTCCTCCTTGACCTGGCAACGCACCGCGCGCACTGCTACAACCCATGCCGTAACCGTTGCTGCGGCCAAAATCAGCCCTGCGGAAGCGATGCCGCCTGCTCCGAACGGGCTGACCGCTGCCATGGTCGATAAGCCGCTTGTTGACACGGCGAAGTGGCTAGCTTCGTAGACGCCCTGGTAGGCGACGCTCATCCCGTAGGCGGCGATCAACGGGGACCCGACCAGCGCGACCGTGACAGCTCTTCTCGTCTGACGGGGTGAGGTGAGAACTGAACGAGCCGCGACAGCGACCGCAGCGACGAGCGCGGTCACCGCGACATCCAGCCCCTGTCCATCCCCAGTCAGGACCACATGCGAGACACGTCCTCCAAGGATGCCAGTCAGCAGGAGCGAGGCGAGAACGATGCCGGCCCAGGTCAGCAGGGGCCACGCCCGGCGTATCGAGGGTTCGCGACGCAGGAGCGCCCAGCTCAGGACGGCGAGACTCCCCACGGTCAGGATGGCAACCAGAGGAGAGGTGAGTAACCACCCGTCGCGGCCAAGACCTCCCCAGAATCGCGTGCTCAGACCGGTCCACTGCGCATCGACTGCGTTACCGAACGTGGACTCCTGCGGGATCACGTTTGAGACATTCGCCGTCCCAGTGAGGAAGCGACGCGTTTCCACCAGGTACTGCTGCACCACCGCGATGATCCCCACGCCACTGATGACGATGATGAGGGCGATGTCGGTGGCGAGCCGGCGGACGCCGCGTCCTCGAGTGGAAGCGATGCAGACAAGCGCGAACACCGCGACGAGAAGACCGCTGAAACTGATCGCCGTGGCGAATCCAGCAGTGCAAGCCAGCGCAACGGACGACCACCACGACCGCTCCCCAGTTACCAGGCGAACACCGAGCCACACAGCTACCGCCGAGAGCAGCGTCGCCGCCGCCGTTGGGCTGACGGTGCCACCAGTCTCCGCCAGTTGCGGCACCGCGAACAGCAGGACTGAGGCCGTTGCTGCTGCGACAGGGGATCCCAGGAGCTGGCGCGCAGTCGCGGACACCAGGAGTGGAAGCGGAGCGAGGAGCGCAATGTTGATCACGCGGAGCAGCAGTACGGCTACATCCCACCGAAGCGACACCCACCCCGAAGCGCGAAGCGCGAGCGCACCAACCCAGTACGCGACGGGTGAGTTTTGGCTCTGGATGTTCAGATCCGGCGCGTCGCCGGGGTGAGCCGCGAGGAGCGCCGCGACGGTGCCGTGCGTGGCGGCGGGGGAGGCGAACCCTTCAGCAAGGATCCATCGGGTTGCGTTCAGCGCATGCAGTTCACCGTCCGCAGGCCAAGTCCCTCCGAGTGCGATGCGAAAGATCGCGTCGATGGTGTTTGCTTCGGCGAGAGAGCTCCCTGGGGGAGTGATCAGGGCCCACACGGTCATGAGGGCGATCCATGCAACCGTGAGCGCGATGATGATCCTGGTCGCTGGTCGGGCAGGACGGAGGCGGTTCGCCCAGGTCTGACGCCGCGGTGCTGCTGGCGCGCTCATCGGTCAGCGCCTTGTGGCAGCTTGCGGCTCAGCAGCACTACGACCGTCAAGCCAGCGATTGCTAGTGCGGCACAGAGCAGCACGACGGCACCGGGAGCGTTGCTGTCACGGAAGAAGATTGCGAGGCCGTTCGAGGTCACCGCGAGCGCTCGGTTCTCCCAAAAGGTGCGGTAGTCGAAGCTGATGCCGTAGAGCGCGATCAGGCCGAAGATGACGGACAGTGCAGTGGCGAGAGCCGCTCGGCCGGTTCCGGTGCGGGGGAGCCGGCGCCACGCGATCGCGCTGAGAGTGATCAGAGCGATCAGTGCCGGGAAGTAGTAGCGGCCCTGCGTACCGCCGACAACGCCCATCTCTTGATAGCCCAGCCACGCCTTCGTGGTTTCGATGAGCACGAACGTGGCCGGGAGCACCGCAAGCACCAACGCCGGCATCAGGTTCTGGTGTCTCCGGATCGCGAACACGACGATGACCCCAATGGCGAGAACCGTGCCGACATCGATCAGGATCTGCGACATTGGGAACTGCGCTGTACGACCGGGACTACCCCAGAACGTTTCCGACAGCCGGTTCCAGAGCGTAGCGACGTATGTCGGGATGTCCGGCCCCTGACCCGCGGGGAACGGCTTGGGCTCCCGGGACACGAACCCCTCGGGCTGGAGCGTGCCGTAGAGCAGAAGGTTGTGAATCCACCACCAGGCGCCAGTCCCCGCAGAGATGATCGCCGCCAAGCCCGTTCGAAGCAGCGCACGACGCAGTCCCTGGAAGTGGTACACGCCAACAAAGACCGCGATCGCGACGAACGGGACGACCGGCAGCGCAGTTCCCTTCATCCAGAGGAGCGCGCCCAGGAGCACTGCGAGCAGCACGATCATCAGAAGCCGGCTGTCACCGGTCAAAACACGCACCACAACTAGAGTCACCGCGCCGCTCAGCAGGAAAACGGGCGCATCGTTCGTAACCGAAGACCCGATCACCGCGATCTGTGGGATCGCCAGAATTGCGATCGCACCGACAACAGCGGCCCGCGGCGAGGTCGTTACCCGCCGCACCGTCGCCCACGCAAGCAAGGGGAGTGGAAGGGTGAGGATGACGCTGAGGAGCCGAAGCGTGAGGACCGCATGGTCCCACCGCAGGTTCTCGAACGCGACCAGACGAAGGACGCCGGCCCCAATGAAGTACGACGTTGGCGGATGCTGCGACATCTGGTTGACCGCAGAGACACCCGGCACTGCCGTGAACGTTTGCAGTCGACCCGGAAACTGCTCCAGCAGCTGATGCCACGTCAACCCCGATACCTGCTGCGGGTCCTGGAACGCGGCAGCTGTCGCGGCAAGAAGATGCATCGTGCCGGGATCAGACCAGCTGTAACCCAACGCGAGGTGCATCACCGCATCGACGTGCTGCAACTCGTCCGCGGCCTGGAAGATCGGAGTGATCATCGCCCAGCACAGCAGCACCGCAAAAAACGCGACACTCAAAGCCGCGACAGTAGCCCACTCACGCCGTGACACAAGCGGACGCAGACGCGGCCCGACGTCGCTCACGGAGAGCTTCTGACCAGGCGACGCCGACGGCAACACGGCGTTAGGAGGCGCTGATCGCTTCAAGAGAGCTTCTCAATCCGGAGGCAGGGGGGGCGCACTACGACGCGACCCCGCTTCACGACACGAGGCGTATCGAGGTTACACCGGCTGCCACGAGCGACCCTGACTCGTCGACTGGCCGCCGTTCCTACGAAGTATCATCCCGAGGGAAGATTAGACATCATGGACCCATGAGCGAATCCTCTTCCGAGCCTGCAGTCCTCGACATCATCTCCGGCCTAGGGAACGTCACCCGCGCACTCATCATCCGATCGCTCAGCGGGATGGCGACGCCCCGATCGGCTGATGAGATCGCCGAAACGCTGAATGTCTCTCGGGACAACGCGCAGGAGCACATCGCTGTTCTCGCGAAGCTCGGAGTTCTGACCCTCACCCCCGCAGCGGGCCCGACTGCTCGACCACGATACCTCGTCGACACCGAGACCCTCAGTCGACGGCTTGAGCAGACGCGCACCTACCTACTCAACCAGTAGCGCTCCTTCGTATGGCAGCAGATCAGCTCGACTGAGAGATCTTTCAGGTCAGGTAGTTAAGACCGCTCCTGATCTGGAGTTTTCAATCTGACCCTCGAAGGAGGCGCAGCTGGCATTCCCAGCCTCCCCCTACTATGCGCAAGTTGACAGCATCCCGTGCTGTCCGATGACCTAGGGGGTCCCGTGCGCGCACCGCTGCACACTTCACAGGCGAGGAAACGCAGCATCGCTGCCGCGACCATCGCCGCTCTTGCACTTATAAGCTCGATTCTCGTCGCCGCCCCAGCGCAGGCGCTGGGCGATACGGGCACTGGCGGCGTGTTCGTCCCTGCAACCGGTCGAATCTTGGATACGAAGGTGGGAACGGGCGGTTATAGCACGCCGATGGAGGCCGGCAAATACCGCACCATTAAGGTCGCCGGTCTCACAGGGGTTCCGGATGACGGGACCGTTGGAGCGGTGTCGTTGAACACCACCGTAGGGCAAGCTCCTAGTGCTGGCATTTTGTTCGGTCGTCCTGACTCGAACACGGCACGAACTACCATGTCGATCTACAACGGTAACGACGGTGAGTACGCCTCCAACACGTCGGTTGTTGCGGTGGCTCCCGACGGCACGATCCAAATCATGACCGAGACGGTCGCTCGCGTGGTGCTGGACGTTCAGGGGTACTATACGGTGAACACGGACGGCACCGCTGCCGGCGGATTCGTTCCCATGGCCGGAAAGCGATTCGTCGACACAAGATCCGGATTGGGAGCCCCCAAAGCGACCATTGCTCCCAGCAAGAGCATCGATGTGCAGGTAACCGGCGCAAGTGGAGTGCCTGCCGGCGCATCGGGCGCGGTGGTCAACCTGATTGCGATCAATACCACTAATTCCGACGGCAACCTATCCCCGTATGCAACCGGTGGGACGAAGCCGCAGAACTCTTTGCATTACACCCCGTCAACGACCACCTCCGTCCAGGCGCAAGTCGCGCTTTCGTCGGACGGAAAGATGACGATCGCAAACTCCTCGTCCACGATCGATCTCGTTATCGACCTTCAGGGCTACTTCACCGCGGCAGGTCAAGGCGGCGCCAGCTTTACTCCTGGTATTGGTCGCGCCTACGACTCGCGAGCAACCGGCAATACTGCAATTGGGAAGAACGTGACTCGATCTATTCAGGTCGCCGGCGTAGCAGGAGTTCCCGTCATGGGGTCGGGTATCACCGCTGTCGTCGCTACGCTGACCGTGGCCCATGGGGGCAGCGATGGCCGTGCAACAGTCTGGGCTGATGGCACTACCAAGCCCGACACAACCGCAATCAACTTCACCACCAACGAGATCCGCACAAATACTGTCACGGTCCCCCTCGGGGCAAACGGGAAGATTGCGTTGAACAACGTTGCCGAAGCGACCAACTACGTCATCGATGTGCAGGGCTGGTACACCAACCCCAAGACACCGACGATCGCCTGCGCAGCACCGTTCTCGGCTGGTAGCTGGGTGACTGACACTCAGTCCATCTCCTCCGGAGTTCAATGCTCCTTTACTGCTCAGGCAGCTACCGCGTCCGGGCAGTCACTCGCAATTTCGGTGAACGGGCTACCGGAAGCTAGTTTCCCCCTGAGTGAGACCGGTCCCGCGACATACTCGTACACGTTTGCGGACTTGATTGGCCTTACAACGATAAGTGCATACGTGGAAGGCGGAGGGGCTGCCACACCAACGGCGCAGTATCAATTCGGCGTCGGCCAGTGGGACACGGAATCCCTCGTCCCCTCTTTCGCTGACGGTGCTGTGACCGACGATAATGTTGTGCTGAAGCCGGTACTCAGTTCCTCCGTCTTACTTCCCGCGGACTCGCAGGTCCGCTACGATGTCATTGACGAGACCAATGGAGCGACGCTGACAGAAACCACACAGAATGAACCGATTTCCATTGAATCGGACTTTTTGCTGAAGGGCCACACCTACTCCTGGTCTGCAACGGTTCGCGCTGCCAGCCCTCGGAGTGGTGGGTCTTCGCTCACGTCAGATAGCTGGCACTTCCGCGTCGCCGCGGACGGGGAACCGACGACGGAGCCGGCAGCAGAACCGACAGGAGAGGGCATATTCACCCCGATGGCTGCTCCGAATGGATGCACTGGCGTTCCCGATCGATGGTTCAAGGCGAACTTCAAGCCTTCGTGCGATAAGCATGATATCTGCTATAGCAAAGGATCTAGGACAAGTCGGAAAAATTGTGATCTTGCGCTTCTCGCTAATCTCACTGTGGCTTGTGTCAACGCATATGGAAAAATAGGCGCTGTCGTCTCAGGGTGTGTAGATACCGCCAATAGTTACTATATCGGGGTTCGGCGGTTTGGCAAAAGCCATTACGTTGGTAGGGGAAGTAACGCATGAATAGTATGAATATTACGCACGTCGTCTCGACTGTGCTCTTAGCGCTTGGCTTCATCTTTACGTCCCTGGGTGGATACATAAACGCTAACACTGCTGCTGGTGACGCAAACATTGGCGCGGGCATTCTATTCCTCTTTGGAGTCACTCTGGGTAGTCTGGGTATCTTAGGCTGCCTGATCGCCTTAGTGTTCCGGAATTTAAGAACTAAGTCAGGTCGATAAGAGGTAGCGATTCGGTGTAGCGAGGCGAGACCGAACACAACAGGGACGACCCCTTTCAGCAGAGGGTCGTCCCTGTTCGGCAGCTGCTGTGCAGGCGAACGTCCAGATCCGCAACACCAGCGGCGGCAGCGGCTCGATCCGGGTGTCTCCGGGTGATGGTGGCCGTAGCTCGGGACGACTGTCGTACTCGCCGGACACGATCAACAGCTCCGTCGGCGCGCAGGTCGCGCTCGGCAGCAACGGCAAGCTCATCATCGACAACTCCACGGGCGGCGCGACGCTGGACCTCGTGGTGAGCGTCCAGGGGTACTTCGTGCCGAGCAACCCGGGCGGCGGGTTCACCCCGCAGACCGGACGACTCGCTGACACCCGCACCGGCGCGGTGATCCCGTCCGGTGGTTCCGTCCCGGTGCAGGTCGGTGGCGCACGCGCCGGCGTCCCCACCGTCGAGGCAGGGTTGTCCGCGGTCGCGATCACGTTGACCGCGGTGAACCAGGACACCCGCGACGCGTCCGCGAAGGTGTACGCCGACGGCTCCGCGCTGCCGGACGCCATCTCGATCTCGAGCGAGGCCGGGTCGATCATGACGACCTCGATGGTCGTCCCGGTCGGTGCGAACGGGAACATTCGGATCCGCAACCAGGGCGCCGGGAACCTGCACTTCGTCGTCGACCTGCAGGGCACCTACAACTCCCTGCCCGGTGGTCCCGCCGACACCGGCCTGACGGGGCAGCGGACCTCCGCCACCCGGCTGCCGTTCACGATCTCCGACCAGACTTCTGCGTCGGTGGATGTCGGCACCGGCAACCTGATGGTCACCACCGCTGCGCTGACGCTGCCGGGTGCGACCTCGTCGACGGCGATCGGCACCAGCTACAACTCCCGTTCCACGCGTGAGGCGAACACGACCACGCCCGCCGCAAACCGGTGGCAATACTCCCTCGCCGGAGCCGGGGACCTTACCTCCAACGCGCTCGGTGTCGTCTACACCGACGGTGCGGGGACGGCGTGGCAGTTCAAGCGCCTCGACGCCGGCACCTTCACCACCCCCGTGGGTCTGCAGCAGACGCTGACCCGCGGCGTGAACGGGAAGAACGAGCCCGAGTACGCGCTGAAGGGGTGGACGACGAACCAGGTCATCCACTTCAACCTCGCCGGTCAGCCGACCTCGATCGATGACCGGAACAAGGTCAAGAACACGATCGGCTTCAACCGGACGAACTACGCGCTGACGTCGCTGGTGTCCACAGCCGGCACGGCGGGTGCGAAGACAGCGACGTCGTCCTACAGCAACGGCACGCAGACCTTCGCCCAGACCAGCGGCGCCTCCACCCGGTCGGTGTCGTGGACCAAGAGCGCCGCTGGCGACATCACCACCTACACGGACGCCACCGGCAAGACCACGGCCTTCGGCTACACCAACGGTGACCTCACCTCGATCACCGCACCCGAGGGCGGCGTGACGTCGTTCACCTACGACAGCAACGACCGGATCACGAAGGTGCAGCAGGCGAACACCACGGCCGGTTCGCCCGGTTCTGCGGTCACTCGCTTCTCCTACGTCAGCGACACCACGACGCAGGTCGCGGACCCGCGCTCGGATCAGGCCGCAACGGTCGCCAACGCGAAGCACACCACGTACACAATCGACGGCAACGACCTCGTCAAGAAGGCCGTCGACCCGATGAACCGCGAGCGGTCCAAGACCTACAACCCCGCCAACAACGGCACCGCGACCTCGCAGGTGGGAGCGACCGGGTCGGCCGGCACGGGCACAACGGAGAACAAGTTCGACGCCAACAAGAGCCAGTCGCTGACGCAGTCGACCTCCGGGTCTGGGTCTTCATCGACCGCCGACTACGGAACGGGTGCCGCGGCTTACCTCCCGTCGAAGGTCACCTCGTCGTCAAAGTCGTCGACCACGACGAAGTACGACGACTACGGCAACCCCTCGTCCTCGCAGTCCGGCGATGACGTGGCCACGCAGGCCACCCTCGAGCGCAACGACGACGGCACGGTGAAGACCGCCACCGCCCCCGGCAACGGCTCATCCGACACCTCGCCGGCGAAGTCGACGACGTACGAATACGAGAACAAGCAGCTCAAGAAGATCACCGCACCGACCGACACCGTGGGCGACAAGGAACTCTTCTACGACGACTTCGGGCGGATGAAGACCGAGACCGACGGCCGCGGCAACACGACGACCTTCGGCTACGACAACAACGACCGGCTCACCAGCACCGCATTCAGCGACGGCACGGCGACCGTCACCAACACCTACGACGGCAACGGCAACCAGCTCACCGAAGCGTCCGCGACTGGGACGATCACGAACACGTACGACCAGCGCAACCGTCTCACCTCGACCGTCAACACCGCTGGCGGGGGTGCCGTCAGCTACGGGTACGACCTGGTCGGGAACACCGTGCAGGTCACCGACCCGCAGGGCACCGTCACCCACGAATACGACTCCTCCAACCAGCTGACCGCGACCACGTACCCGACGAGCTCGGGGACGGCGAAGCAGCTGTACAAGACCGACCCAAACACCGGCCGCCGGACTGACACCTGGCTGGCTGCAACGCCGAACGGCAGCGCGGACCCGACGGTGTGGAAGGCACACCAGCACCTCGACTACGACAAGTCCGGCAAGGTCACCCGCGTCCAGGCTTGGGCCGATTCGAACCGAGACAAGCCCGTGGTCGACGTGACCTACTGCTACATCGCCGGGGTCACCGCCGGGTCTGACTGCACCAAGGAAGACACAGCGAACGATCGGGACCAGCTGCAGTGGACCAAGGACAACACCGACAACCAGGCGAACTCGGGCCAGGTCACCACCTACGGGTAGAAGGACTCTGCGGGATCGCCGACCGACCGTTTGATCAGCGTGAACCAGACCGGTGGCAGCAAGCCCACCAACTGGACGTTCACCTACGACGTCGCCGGGAACCGAACCGAGTCGAAGGCCACCAACGTCACCACCGGTGACACCATCAGCGACCAGAAGCTCACCTACAACGCCATCGGCCAGATCACCAACGACGGCTACGACTACGACAGGACCGGGAACCTCACCACCGCCCCCGGAGAGACGTACACGTACAACGGGGCGCAGCAGATGACGTCCTCCACGAAGGACGGCGCCACCACCCGGTACACCTACGCCGGCGCCGACATGAACAAGCTCCTCACCCAGAAAACCGACGGGGGAGCCGACTACACGTACACCTATGGCACCACCGACTCCAACGGCGTCCCCGTGATCACCGCCCGCACCCTCGCCGGAACCGGGACAGCATCCGTCCTCAGCGACCCCGCCAATGGGCGCGCGCTGGACCTCCCAACCACGGACGGGACCACGAGCATGTGGGTCATCGACGGAATCGGAAACCCCGCTGCCGCGCTCACTGACCAGGGCACCAAGGCCTACACCGTCCAGTACTCCCCGTACGGCGCCGAGACCGTGTCATTCGGTGACAACAGCGCCCAGTGGAAGCAGAACCCCTACGGGTTCAAGACCGGCATCCGCTCCAGCAACACCGCGACCGGGCTCACGAAGTTCGGCATGCGCTGGCAAGCAGCATCGACCGGCGCCTGGATTCAGCGGGACACGCTCGACGCGCCACTTAGCCCCTCGAACGCGAACCGTTATCAATACGCCGGTGCTGATCCGATCAACAACGCGGATCCCTCTGGTCGAGCAGTGGGCCCCAGCGCAATAGGTGCGGTAGCTACCGGGATCGGCGCTCTTGCTGGGGCTGCTCTGTGCGCTGCCAGCGCGGGGCTTGGCTGTTTCCTCGGTGGAATTGGCCTCGGTATCATCTTTGGAGGTTTCGGCGGCATCGTTGAAGAGACCGTCAGTGGTGGGGACAACTACGGATCCGCTGCGCTTGACGGCGCGGTGGAAGGGGCCATCACTGGAGCCTTCGCTGGCGTCGGGGGCAAAGTCGCTCGATTCGTTGTCCCGGGCCGAAGGCCTCTCTGATGGTCGGGTTCTGGTCGGTATTCAGCATTCTCTTCGCGGTAGGAATTGTTGCTCTAGTACTGTTGCTTCTCAGCGCCCGTCGAACCGTCAGATCCGAGGGTTGGGATAAGGGCAAGCTGACGCGAGGCGCGGGTGCGAAGGCCTTCTGGACCGGAATATGCGTCCTCGTTCTCGACGCAGTAGCACTGGCGGTCTTTGTCCTACTGCAGTAGTACCAGGTGACTAGACGCCCGAAGTTAAACGCTGTATCAAAGCCGCCCGGCTGATTCCTAACCGCACCCCGCACGCGTCATGCGTGCCGGGTGCGGTGCATAGGAAGAGGTGAGAGCTGGAGGGTCAGCTCTGGCGATCCGCCCCGAGCGGCGGTGCCGGCCCATCTTCGGGCTTTATGCACGAATCGTAAACTGCTCAGCAGCTAGCATAGTGCCGATAATATAGCTTATGTCAGTTTTAGTTGAGTAGGGCTGCTTCAGAGTGTCTGCATGAGGCCAAGAGTGCGGAACACAGCACGCACCTGCGCATCGAACGGGCTCAGCGGCGTTGCCGCCAGGTCGGTGAGGAGTCTGCTGTGGGCGGAGTCGGCGGGTCGTGCGAACACGGTCGAGAGCTTTTGGTCGGCGCCGAAGCGTGACAGGAACCGGATGCCGTCGATTGCTGGTTTGATCGCATAGAGGCGTGCGCACTGATCGCTTGGGTCAGCGGCCGGACCCCAGCGTTTTATAGCGCCGCACCGTCGGAGTCAGCGAGGTCGTAGCTACGTACCGCGACGGATGCGAACTCCGCCCATAGTGTCGCCAGCGTCTCCGAGTGCGTGATGCTCGCCGTCGGATCTGATCCATGTCGAGCTGACCACCGCGGTTGGATCCAACCGCCCATGATCAGGCAGAGTCCGTCCCCTCCCGAGCGTCATCCGCGGGTGCACCGAGGAACTGTTCGACCAGCGCCAGGGTTCCGCGGACATGCTGAGTAGGGAGCTGGATCTCGAAGTGCTCAGCAGGCAGGCAGAACCTCAGGAGCGCAACCCCGCCGTCGTATCGCCGAAGTGACCAGCGCGTGGTGCGGCCCAGACGGAACACATGCTCACCGCCGGTCGGGTCAGTCGTCCCGCCATAGAGATCGTCCCCGTCCACCTCCAGCCAGCCGGAAGCACCGTCTCGCCAGACCTGCAGGAAGGTGTACTCCGGCGGCGTCGTGGATCCCATCGCGTCTCGGCCTTCCTCGGATCGGCGCCCTGCGCCACACATAGTCACTTCACCAGCCAGTGGCGAGCAAATGTTGGAGAAGAAGCGCCCATACGAGTTGGACACCGATCCCCACGCGGCGCCAACGGTTAGGCAGGAGTGCGGTGCCGACCAGCACCCACGGCGCGAACGGGAGCCAGATGCGCTCAACCTCGGCTTTGCTCATTCCTGACAGGTCGGCGAGGAGGATCATCGTGATGCCTGCTGCGCCGAGGAGCAGCGGTACCGACCGCTCCGGTGACCTGAACCGCAAGCGAGGCGACTCACCGGCGCGCGGCCCAGCACCAGCGACCCCGGCGATGACCTGCGCGATGACTGCACCGACGATAAGTCCCGCGCTGCAGCAGAACGCGGCCAGGTTCCCCCACGCCCAGTAGGCGATGGGACGTTTGTGCGCAACGCCGTTCAGGTACCGTTCACGAAGCACCGGGTAGGCCTCCCACCACGGGAATCCCCACAGGGCGAACCCAGCGACGACGACGATCGCGCCAGCAGCCACCCACCAGATCACCCGCCAGGATCCGCGGGAACAGATCACCGCCACCGCGACCACGGCGAGCAACGGCAGGCCGTAGGAGAGCATCACACACCAGCCGAACAGCACTCCGGACACGACCCCGAACGCGGCGGTTCCCCGCCGGCTGCGTCTCGTCACCGCGACGGCCAGCACGAACACCGCCCAAGCACCGAAAGCAGCGAAAACCGCATCCGCTGAGACCGCTGACCAGATCGCGGCGGGCCCGGCGACCAGGAACGGTGCCGCCCGTCGTGCCGCGGACTCGGCACCGAGTGTCTGCATGCTCAGCAGCACCGCCACCGGTGCAGTGGCCCCGACGATCAGCGTGCCCCAGCCCGCAGCGAGACCTGTGGTGAAACCAAGGCGCACGAGCGTGACGTAGAACAGCAGTGCCCCCGGCGGGTGACCGGCAATGTGAACCGGCCATTTACCCGGACCGCCGACAATCCGTGGGATGTACCCGTCGAGGGTCGCAGCGAAGGGGCGGTCAGCAACTGCACGAGCCGTCCGCAGGTACTCGTAGCCGGTGTCGAGGATGCGCCCAATTCCCGCCGTACCGTCCACGAACGCCAGCGCTGCAAACCAGGCAACAGTCGTCACGAACGCAACGACGACCAATGCCCGCCACGGAAGCCTCCTGACAGCGTGGGGTGCGAACGAGAACACAACTACCGCCAGCAGGACCGCGGGAAGCGTTCCCGGCCCGATGCGCGGATCCCACCGAGCGTGCAACGGCGCGAAGGCAATCACATGAACACGCCACCCGGTGAGCCCAGGGACCACGACGGCAGCGACGACGACGACGACGGCAACGACGAGTCCGATCAGTGGCACACTCAGCCGGTGCCGTCGCGTCAATGTCGCAGCAATGGGGGCACCTGGGGTCCGGACCGCACAACGGTCGTTTCCTTCGCGCAGTCTCATGTCCAATCTGAGTATGCCCGTACCGTCGCACCGACGTCCGCCGGCAGCTCGAAGGCTGCGAAGGTTCGCTAACGAGGCACGCACCGCCCAGCACCGACGTCAAGCCCTGCGCCGACCAGCGGTCTTCGCGACACGAGGACGTAGGTCGGGTCGCGGCGGCGCACATCACCGTTTCCTGGGTTAGCGCTCAAGTCCCTGGTCTCCTCGCGTCTGCGTGGTGTCGCGGTGCTCGGTGCGTCGCTTCTCCTCGCGCGCCTTGATCTCTTCTGCGGTCGCACGCTTGTCGGGGTCGTAGCCAGCGCCCTCGAGCAGGCGACGCTCCCGCTCCGCCCGGGTGGAGCCAGCGGTGGTGTCGCTCGTCTCGGCGGACTTGACGCCTTCGGCAGCCGTCGTGGTGGTGACGCCGGTCGTCTCGGTGGAGCTCGGCGTGCCGTACCGGGCAGCAAGCCGGTCGGTGCGCTCCTTCTCCTTCGCCGCCTCACGTGCGACCTGCTGCGCGTCGCGCGTTGCCTGCTCCTGGTCGCGTTCGACCTTCCGCTGGGCGTCGAGCAGAGCGCGTCGCCGGTCGTCGTTGGCGCGCTGGATCTGACGGGCAACTTCTGAGGTGATCGTCTGCCCGGTCCGGCCGGCATGCCGACCGATCTGGTCAAGGGTCTCGTCGATGGGGTCGCTCATGGTGGTTCCCTCCTGTGCGGTGGTGGGCGACGCCGCGGCCACAGGGGTGGTCTCGGTGCCGTTCGGGGCCGCGGGTGCGGCTTCGGCGGTGGACGGCTGAGGAGAGCCCTCAACGGCCATCTCGGGACGGGTCTGCTCGGCGCTCTCCGCGACGACGTCGGACGCGGTGGCCGCCGCGGTCGCCGTCGTCTGCTGGGTGCTCTCCGTGGCCGTCAGGAGCGCTGTGCGTGCCGCGGCCGAGCTCTCGGCCGCGGAGGCTCGTGATCGACGGCATCGGAAACCCCGCCGCCGCCATCACCGACCAGGGCACCAAGGCATACACCGTGAAGTACTCCCCGTACGGCGGCGAGACCGTGACATTCGGCGACACCAGCGCGCAGTGGAAGCAGAACCCATACGGGTTTAAGACCGGCATCCGTTCCAGCAACACCGCGACCAGCCTCACCAAGTTCGGCATGCGCTGGCAAGCTGCATCGACGGGGGCGTGGATTGAACGTGACACCCTCGACGCTCCCCTTAGCCCTGGGAACGCCAACCGGTATGCCTATGCCGGGGGAGACCCGGTGAACTACTCCGACCCGGCCGGACGTGGATTCGGCGAGGACCTTGCTAGCACGATCATTGGGGGAGTGGTCGGAGTCGCAGTTGCGGGTTCCATCTGCGTCGCGACTGGGCTCGAGTCTCTTGGAACCGGATGTGCTCTTGGCGCCGTCGCCGGGGCTACTGTCGGCACAGCCGCGGGCAACGCGTCTGTTGGCGTTCTTGAGGGTGAAAGCCCAGGGCAAATCGGAACCCGCGCTTGGCAAGGCGCCGTCATTGGAGCTGTAGGATCGGGAATTGCCGTCGGAGGAGCGGCGCTCTTCCTTGCATAAGGATAATCATGAAAAAAACTGCTTCTCAACGCCGGGCATCACTGAGCCTAGTCGTCACAATATGCACTTACTTCTTGGCTGTTGCTTTCATTGCACTACCACTCTTGAACGAAAATTGGGGTCGGTATAGGGGCATATCTATTACCCTGGCCTTCATCTTCCTGGTCTGGGGAAGCGCATTTATCTGGATCCGCGTCCGCGCACTAAAGTCCGGCCGAAACGGTAAGTAGGATGCCGACCATGGGCCACCAGCTGGCGCACACGGTCAACAACGACCGGATCTGACGTGTCCTGTGACCGATCGTCCATCGTGACGCGCTCGCGGGCCAGTACGGTGCCCGCCACCGCGAACCCGACCGTACGACCGCGGCCGGCGAAGTCGCGCACACTCCGCAGGACCACATCGCTCCCGCGTTCGAAGGGCGTCGTTCGTGAATCGGGGCGTGACTCGGCGCCGGAAGGAAGCATAATTTCGGCCCTAAGCATGGAGCCACAGCCCCGGTGGAGGATCGACTACCGGCGCATCTGGGTAGCGAAGGCTCCATCGGTCGTGCTCAGGGCGACTCGGGCGAACATCGGCGGCGCTATGGCGCACTTCCGACGTCACTATAGGTCGGATCAGACCGTTCCAGAAGCCCCGCGGAGTCGAGAGCCGCCGGCGAGGATAGAAGCGATCCGTGCCGTGAGCTCGTCGATGAACACTGGAAACGTCTCTTCGAGGACATCGTCCGAGGCTTGCATCGCCATCACAGGGATTCCCGTGCCGAGGACGAAGCCCGCCGTCGCAGCGCAGCCGTTGTCATCGATGGTCGGAACATCGACGACGTCGCTCGAGCGCACCTGGCCGAGCACTGCGGAGTAGTGCAGCACGGCGTCAGCAACGTCGTCTGAGACAAGGACCGTCCACGACCCGTAGGCGAGGTGCTTCATGACGATCCTCCGTCCGGGCCTAACGGGACGCGATCGATCCCTACTGACTCACCCTAGAAAGGACGCTGATCCGTGCTCACGCAGGTTGCATGATGTGGACAACAACCGTCACTTGGCCACGCCAGCAATATACAATATTTCGAACGTCCATGCCAAGGGTTATCCTCGATGGGTGGAACCACCATCTGAACGGATCGGGCGAGCGATCGACGACGCTCTAACCGCAGTCGCCGCGAACGCACCAGCAAGCGTGATCACCCGCGCCGCACTGCGTGTCGCCATGCTCCGGCAGGACACCGTCGCGGAGTTCTGGCTGCGTATGGAGGTGGAGGGCATCGACGACTCCAGTCAGGATCGGAACCGGGCTCTGCTTGCACGCCTCACCGCACAAATTGGCGCGGAGGGAGCTCAGCGTCGGTGGGAAGTTGCAGCAGAATCCTTCCAAACGCGACGCACGATGGACCTCGACGGCAAGAGAGCCGTACTAGCTCCCTCGGTAGCCGGCCTCGAGTCGTCCCTCTCGTCGTTGATGACCATCCACGACGACGAGATCCCGTTCGGCATGACCCCGCTCGACACCGGTCTGGCATTCCTCGACCGCCAGAAGGTGCGCTCGACGCTGTCCATGCCCGTGTCGGAACGCCGCAGCATGCTCGAGCGGATCAAGGATGCGGCCTATATTTACGTCCTCGACGCTGAAGCGCAGATCCTCGCTGGCGAGGCTGTACCCGACTCAGTTGCGAGGGGGCGAGCTTTCGTCGAGAAGGAGCTCGCCAGAGTTGCGCCGAACGCTCTCGATGCACTCCGAGCCGCTGAGGCACGTTCAGCAGACCACGAGCGAGAGGCCGTGAGCCAGGCGGCGACGTCATGCAGACGTGCCATCAAGGCTCTCGCCGATGCGCTCTACCCTCCAGGGCCTCCCGTCACCGGAGACGACGGCGAAGTTCGCTCGATGGACGATGATCACTACCGGAACCGGCTGACGACGTGGGTACTGCAGCAGAGAGGTCGCTCAACACATGCTGACCTCCTCGCCTCCAACCTTCTGAGCCTAGGGACGCGGTTGAAGTCGCTCGACGACCTGGCGAGCAAAGGTGTGCACGCAGACCTCTCCCATGCCGAAGTGGAGTCGTGTGTGTCCTGGGTGTACATGCTCGCCACCGACCTTCTGCGCGTGGAGGAACAGGCCAACCGCAATTAGCGCCATGTCAGTGGCTGGTTATGCCTCCATCTGCGTCAGAGCGAGCATGGCGCCGTCCATTACGCCGATAATGTATGTTATGGCAGATTCTAGAACGTTGGTTGCGCTCAGCGGAGTCTGCGGGTAGTCAAACCGCTTCCGAAATGGGCGACGGCCCTCCCCGACGAGGAAGGGCCGTTGCTGGTTCGTCGGCTACTAACCGCCGACGCCGCCGTTACGTGTTTGGTCGACGTACTCGTCGCCAGCGCTGGCCTACGACGGGCGATAGGCATCAGGGGCAGCGGCTTACCCGCGCGCTCTTCCGTTCGACTCCCCCGAGGTCACCACCGAGGGGGGTCTTTTCTTCGACCGCGCAGACCGACAAGCGCGTGGAGAGGGTGACGATCGGAATCGCGACCCTCTCCACTCGCAGGTCAGTCTCGGTCGTTTCGATCGGCCTCATCCATGATGTGGCGCAACGCCCTCCGATGAATTATCTGCGCTGCGACGAACAGGGCGACAGACAACACAACAGAAACACTGGAGACCACTACTAGCTTGATGAGAGTGTCATCCGCACCAAATCTGTTGATTCGGTAAACCCCAAGACTCAGCAAGCCCACCGAGACTAAACCTAGAACTATCGGAGTAATCCATCGGTAGAGAATTCCAACGGGACCCATTTGAGTCTCCTTTAGACTTATAGGCTATCGTAATATCGGGAAACGGTCTCGTTCACCAGTGAACAGAATAGACCAACAGTGACGGCTCCGATACCAGCAGATGCAAAACCCGCGAGGAGCGCAATGCCAACACAACCGACTTCCGCAGCCGTCCCTTGCGCCAGGGCCAACGCCTCAGAACTGCTAAGCCCATCCAACGCTTCCCCTGCGCTTTTTCCAGCTGCCACTGCTTGAATGACCTCTGCAAGAGCCGAAAGATAGCTGCGCCCAGTTGCGTCGGAATTATTGATCGGGTCACCACCGGAGAACGCATAACGGTTGGCATTCCCCGCACTGAGCGGCGCATCAATGGAATCCTGCTGCATCCAGGAACCTGTGTAGGGGTTATACCAGCGGAGCCCGAACTTCACGAGCCCGGTGGCGATGTCATCGATGCCGGCCTTGAACGCGAACGGGTTGGCGGGGAGTCCGTCTCCGCCACCGTTGTAGCTGACCGTCTCGGTGCCGTACGGGTCGACGGTGTTGGAGAACGCGGCGGGGTTGTCGACCAGGAGGGCGAAGAGGTTCCCGGTGCCGTCGTAGGCGTAGAGGCCGGTGACGTACGACGGGGTGGCCAGGGCGATGGGCTGCCCGGTCTTGGCATCATTGACCACGTTCGCGCGCTGCCCGTTGCGGGCGGAGGTGACCAGGGTCGGGTTGCCGCTCTGATCCGGCCGCCCGTACATGTACGTCCTCGTGTCTCCGCCGGTGGTGGAGAGGGAGAGCAGCGACTTCTGGTCAGCGCCGGCGTACGTGTACGTCGTGGTCTGGGAGCCGTTGTGCACGGCGGAGGTCATCTGCTCCGCACCGTTGTAGGTGAACGTGTACTCCGGTGCTGCGATCAGGTTCCCGGCGCCGTCGTACGCGTATCCGGCGGTGCTGATCTGGTTCGCGGCGTTGAAGCTCACGGACTGGTTGCTCGTGACGGTGCCGTTGCTGTCGGTGAACTTCGAGCTGGTGCGGTTGCCGCGGATGTCGTAGGTGTAGTCCCACGTACCCGCGGTCGAGGTGCCGCCGCCGGCAGTGACTGCCTTCGTGATTCGGCTGCGGTTGTCGTAGGTGTAGGTGGTGGTCTGCCCGGTCATGATGTCGACGACCCACTGGACCTTGGAGCGGTCGTTGGTGGTGGTGGTGCCGCAGGTGGGTGCGGCGCTGGTGGTGTTGTAGCAGTAGAAGAGGTCGTAGATCTTCCGGTTGTCGGCCGAGGACGGGCCGACGAAGCCCTGGGTGCCGGTGAGGCGGCCGCTGGCGTCGTAGTCGGTGTGGATGTGGCTGGCCCAGGTGCTGTTGTCGGCGTTGGCGTCCGTGTACGTGTCGGTGCGGCGGCCGTTGCTGTCGGTGATGAAGTGGAACTGCTGCGTGCCGGCGCTCGAGGTCGACGGGGTCGTCGTCGAGGTCAGCACACCCGAGTCGTCGTACGCCGAGGTGATGGTGCCGTCGGGGCCGGTGTAGGAGGTCTGGTTGCCGGCCTTGTCGTAGCCGTAGCTGACCGAACCGTTCGCCGTGTTCGCCGTGGTGAGGAGGTGCCCGAGCTGGTCGTAGGTGTTCGTGATCGTCCCACCCCCGGATGCCTGGGTGAGCAGGTTGCCGACGGCGTCGTAGGTGTTCGTGACGGTCGGGGTGCCATCGGAGAAGCTGGTGGTCAGCACTCGGCTGTCTCGGTCGTACGTGTAGGACGTGGTCCGGCCGGCACCGTCCGTTGCGGAGGCGATCCGTCCCAGGAGCTCGTACGAGTAGGTGCGAGCACCGAGGGCTGCGGATCCAGCGGTCGGGGTGATGGTGACGGGGGTGACACCGGTGAGCTGCTTGTTCGTGTAGCTGTAGGTGGTCTTGTTGGTCCCGTTGCCGGGAGCAGTCGCGCTGGTGACCTGACCGGCCGTGTAGACCAGTGTCGAGGTCGCCGCGGTGGCACCGGACCCGGTGGCACTGGTGGTCGGGTTCCCAACACCGTCGTACCCGAGCTGCGTGGCATTGCCGGCGTCATCGGTGCTCGTTGCGGGCAGGTAGGCAGAAGCCGCCGGGGAGGCGTTGTAGCCCAGGGACTGCGACGCGCCGCCAGCGGAAGCAACCTTCGTCAGCGACTGACCACTGTTCGCCCCGTACTCCGCGGTCGAGGTCGGCGTGGAACCGGACCCGGTCGTCGACGATGTCGGCTGCGAGTTCGCGTTGTACGTCTTCGACCGTGCCCGGCCGGCAGCGTCAGTGACCGCGGTCACGAGGCGCTGCGTCGGGTTGACCGTGTACGTCGTGTGCGGCACCGCGGCGACCGTGGACGCGGTGTCCGTGTTCGGGCTCGCGACCAGCGTCGACGTCGTCGACGCGTAGCTGAGCCTGGTCGTGGCATCACCCGCAGCACCAGCGACGCTGTTGGACTGCACCACCTGAGCCACCTTGTGGGTGGTCCCGGAGTAGCTGATCGTCGTCGTGGCGCCCGTCGGGCTCGTGATTCCCGTCAGGTCGCTGCCCGAGTACGTGAACGAGGTGGTCTTGCTGGTGGCATCGGTGAAGGAGGTCAGGTTGCCGTTGGCGTCCTTCACCCACTTGACCACGCGGATGCCGGGAGAAACGGTCTGGGTGAGCGTGTACGTCCGGGCCGTCGCGTCATATGCGCCCTTCCCAGTACGTGCGCCCGTGGTGCCGGCGGTGCTGACGATCGAGGTCGGCACGTTGGAGGTGTTGGCGATCGTGACGGTGTTGCCGTTGCGGTCCTTGACCGATACCGGGAGCCCGTTGACGTCGGAGGTGATGATCTGCCCCGTGGCCGGGTCGGTCAGCGTGTAGATCGGGTTGGTGGTGCCTGACGCCGTCAGCGTCCGGAGGAACCCGGCCGGCGGGGTGAACGTCGTCGACGTCGCCGCAGGGAAGTTCCACGTCGCACCGTCAGGTGCCGTGTAGACCACAGAGCCGGATGCGCCGGAGGCGAACGTTCCGGCACCGGCGATACCGGTGGACCAGTGGGCGGCCTGCTGCGTGCTCGAGTTCGCGGCCTGCCACCCAAGGGAGTTGTAGGTCTGTGCGATCGCGGTCTTGCCGCTCACGCCTGGCAGGGTCAGCCCGGCCGTGATGACTTTCAGGTTCCCCGTCGCGACGTCGACGGCGACGCCGACCTGATCCGACACCGCGAACGGCAGTGTCGTGGCTGACGGGCGGGACCCGGTTAGGCCCGTCGTGGTGGGGCCGGTCGGGATCGCGGCGTGCGCGGTCTGCGCGACACCCCCGACGAGCGCGACGCTGACCGCCCCGACGAGCGCGACCTTCCAGCCGAAGGATGAGTGAGCCGCAGGGCGGCGTGGAGCAAGAAGCACGGGTTCCCCTAGAACAAGTGACGACACAGAGATGGTGCGGTGAGAGCTCGGCGTCCCCCAGGACAGCCGCTCGTAAGGCGTGAAAACGCCCGCACCGCCCGTCGACCATGACGTCGGCTCAGATGAGGGTTAGTCGGAACCTACCGAGCAACACCCCCGAAGCGGGACCCCCCAAACGGGGAAGAGTGTTCCTGGTCGGAAGCGACGGGACCCTGACGCCTGACCAAGCCTTTACTATATATTATTTCACAGGCTATCAGGTTGCCCTAGGTCTCCTTGTCACCTTGACCGGGACGCAGCTGTGTCGCGAGGCGCTCGATACCCGAACTAGGCGCTCAGCACGATCGAGACGAGGGCTCGTCCGCCGCGACGGATTGCCTCTCGGTCAGGTCAACCCATTGGCGTCGGCTGCTCGTGGAAGAGTGACAACGTGAACGCTTCTGGCTTCGACCCGAACACACCGAACGCCCTCGACATGTCTAAGCTCGTGCCCGCGCTCGACGCGATGGCAGCAGTCAGGGTCCCTACCTTGGACATGGCGAGGCTCATCCCTGCGCTGAGGGTGATGGCCGACGTGAAGGTCCCCAAGATCGACACGGCGCGACTCTTCCCTGCGCTGAGCGGGCTCGCGGGGATGAATGTCCCGACCATCGACATAGCGAAGCTCATGCCGGCGCTGCAGGCGTTCTCCGGCATCCGGGTCCCGACCGTCGATCCGTCCAAGTTCATGCCGGCACTGACCGGGCTTGCCGGGATGAATGTCCCGACCATCGACACGGCGAGGCTGCTGCCGGCGCTGGACGCACTTTCCACGATGCGAGTGCCGACGTACGACGCCAATCGCCTCCGCCTCTTGGACGGGTACGGCGGCCGGACCGGCACACGGCTGGACGCGGTGGGTTCCCTCTACTCGTCCCTGGAGGAAACGCAGCTACTTCCGCACCTCGACAGCGCAGCCGATGCCCTCGCGACCCGTGGCGCACTCCGGTGGAACTACGACGAGGTTCAGACCGCCGCGGGAGCCCTCGTCGAAGACTTCCAGACCCTCGAGCCGGCCCTGCAGTTAGAGCTCGAGGCTCGAACAGAAGAAGCGCGGGATGCTCTGTCCGTCACCAACAATCAACTCGAGCAGAGCCTCGACCTGCTCGGCGTGCGCGATGCGCTGAGGTTCTACGGCGCGGCCGCACGAACCCCTCTGGCAACGTTCGCCGCTGTGGTGGTCGGCAGCGGCTGGTACCTCCTGAGTTGGGGTTCCGCCGGTGACGCGATCGTCGTCGGTGCCGGCGTGTTCAGCGAAGTCCGCAGGCGGCTCGGCGCACTCGACCACGACGAGTGAGTTCGCGACGGAAGAACCGTCCCCGCGCCTTGGGACCTACAAGAAGAGGCACCCCCAATTCCGACGCCCTTCCAAAGATGGAAGCACGTGGACAGGATGATGCCGCGGGAGCCGTAATAGGAGTACTTGTCCGGCAGCTCACGCCAGCGGACGACGTTCGCCGCCCCATTGAGGATGGCCGTCAGAGGGGTGGGCAGCCGTCCGCCGACGTCCAGGGAGCCGGTGCGCTCAGCGGGGCCTCGAGCACCGCCATCGCAGAAACAGCCGCGCCAGCGTCTCCCGTCCGTCCTGCTTCGCGTCCGCGGACTCGGCCGAGGACTGGAAGATCTCGATCAGCTTCTCCGCCGTCTCCATGTCACGGACGGACGAAAGCGGGTTGCACCACCAGTCGGCCTCCTCACCGACGAGGCGCTGCACATGCACCCACGCGACGCGCTCTGTGCTGGGTCAGCGCTCGAGGCCCTCGTCGCCTCGCGTCTGCGTGGCGTCGCGGTGCTCGGTGCGGCGCCTCTCCTCGCGCGCCTTGATCTCTTCTGCGCTCGCACGCTTGTCGGGGTCGTAGCCAGCGCCCTCGAGCAGGCGACGCTCCCGCTCGGCCCGGGTGGAGCCAGTGGTGGTGTCGCTCATCTCGGCGGACGTGACGCCTTCGGCAGTCGTCGTGGTGGTGGTGGCGCCGGGCGTCTCGGTGGAGCTCGGGGTGCCGTACCGGGCAGCAAGCCGGTCGGTGCGCTCCTTCTCCTTCGCCGCCTCACGTGCGACCTGCTGCGCGTCGCGCGTTGCCTGCTCCTGGTCGCGTTCGACCTTCCGCTGGGCGTCGAGCAGAGCGCGTCGCCGGTCGTCGTTGGCGCGCTGGATCTGACGGGCAACTTCTGAGCTGATCGTCTGCCCGGTCCGGCCGGCATGCCGACCGATCTGGTCAAGGGTCTCATCGATGGGGTCGCTCATGGTGGTTCCTTCCTGTGCGGTGGTGGGCGACGCCGCGGCCACAGGGGTGGTCTCAGTGCCGGTCGGGGCCGCGGGTGCGGCTTCGGCGGTGGACGGCTGAGGAGCGCCCTCAACGGCCATCTCGGGACGGGTCTGCTCGGCGCTCTCCGCGACGACGTCGGACGCGGTGGCCACCACGGTCGCCGCCGTCTGCTGGGTGCTCTCCGTGGCCGTGAGCAGCGCTGTGCGGGCCGCGGCCGAGCTCTCGGCCGCGGAGGCGGCGTAGTGCTCTCGGGTCGACGCCGTGACCTCGGGTGCCGTCGACAGCGCGGCCGCCTTGTGGAGCGCGGTCACACGCTCCTGCAGGTGGTCCGCGACGGGGTTGCCGCGGAGCTTGTCTGGGATCGCCTGCGGCTCGGATGGGTCGATGCGGTACTTCGTGCGGAGCACGTCGACCTCGGCCGCGGTGCGGTGCCAGTCGAACATGCGCCACGGCTCGGACGGGAGCCGGCCGAGATCCTGCGTCCACGCTGGCTGCTCGAGCGCGAGGGTAGCGCCGCGCTCCTTGAGGCGGACGCCGATGTAGTGGTGCCGTTCCGCGAGGTGGTCACGCCACTCGACCGGCAGCAACTCGTCCTGGTGGCGGCGGCCGTCCGCGATCCACGCCGGAACGCCGTCGACGGGCTCGCGATCGACGACGCGGACAGTCGGCTGACCGATTCCCTCGAGGGCCTTCTCGATCCGCCAGTGGAGCACGGCGGGAACGTCGTCGGCGGTGCCGAGCTCACGCTGCTGGTACGCACTCTGCAGCGTGGCGATCGGGTCGTGGCCATAGTCCTCCGCGTGGCGGAGCGACGCCGCGAGGGCACCCCACGACTCCTGCCCCTCGAGGGACGTTGCTAGCTCTTCGCCGAGGGCCTTGGTGACGATCGCGCCGGCGCGGAGCTCGTCCGCGTGCACGGCGACGTCCGCGTGCTGGTCGATGAGAGACACGAGGTCCTCGACGCGGTCCTGCTCGAGACGGATGGTCTCATGGGCGGAGAGCATCCGCTCGGAACGGGCGGCGATCTGCTCGAGGGCGTCGGGGACGGTGGCCGCGTCGTCGAGTGCGAGGTGGAGCCGGTTGGACTCCTTCCCGCGGGACAGGGCCGTGTAGGCGTCTTCGCGGCTCATGGTGGCGTCGCCGAGGACGTGGGTCTTCTCGGTGGTGAGGCCCTGGGAGCGGCTGATGGTGCGGGCGTACCCGACCTCGACGTGGCGGCTGACGTAGCCGGCGGGGAGCTGGATGACGGCGCCGTGCTCGGCGTGGGCCACGTCGAGGGCGCCGTCGTCGCGGATCCCGGTGACGGTCCACAGGTCGCCGTTCTTGACGCGGTCGCGGCCGCCCTGGATCCGCAGGTCCGAGTCGTTGCGGCGGGTGACGATCGTGTCGCCCACGTGCGCAGCGAGCCCATCACGGAGGTTTACGGAGCGGGACGTGTCGACGTCGCCAGTGGAGATCCGGAACGCTTGCGCGCGGGCGTTGAGGTCGGTGACCGCGGTCGCAGTCGGGGCCAGCATGAGCGAGCGGGTGCCGGCGAGGGTGTCGTGCTGCCAGCCCTCGAACACCGCGGCGGTCATCCGCTCGCTGTCGCCGCCGACGATACGGCCGTTGTCCTGGTACCAGGCGAACGGGTCCCCGGGGCGCATCGGGTCTCGGAGTCGGAGGGAGGCTTCGGCCTCGCCGGCGTCGGCGAACCGGTGCACGTGCTCGAGCTGCACGGACCCGACCTCGCGGTCGATGAGGCGCAGTACGCCGCCGGCCTCGACGGCTGAGAGTTGGCGGTCGTCGCCGATGCCGCGGACCACGGCGCCGTACTCGGAAGCGATCGCGCGGACGTCGTCGAGGCGGAACGTACCGGCGCACAGAGCGGGGTAAGCGACATCGTCATCGTCCCGACCGTTGACAGCACCGGCTTCGCATTGGAGACGACGGTGCTGCTGGCGGTTGGGATACCGATCGCCGCGGAAACGGCTGCCTCGGACGAACTTGAGGAGAAGAACCCGTCCTTCGTCAGCGAGCTAGCGGAGCGCACCCCCTGATGTAAGCGGGCCCGCACTCGGTGCAGCTAGAGCGAACCACGAAGTGCCGTACGGACTCGACGCGGCTGTTCGAGGGTCAGCTACGGACGCACTGGTTCGTTGCCGGCGGCGATGTGCTCCCGGAGAGCAAACCTGACCGTGGGCCACTCGTCGGTGGTGGTGAAGTACACCATGGAATCGCGGATCGTTCCGTGTCGAACAGGGTGTACTTGCTGAGTACGCCATCTTGCTTCGCGCCCAGCCCCTTGATCGTTCGACGAGACTGGTGGTTGCGCCAGTGCGAACTCGACAGCCAGTCTGGCGCGGTGGTCGGGGTCGTACGTCCGCTACCCGTCCGGCTCACATGGTGAGCCGCTCCTGGTGGATGCGTCGGGCCGACACGCCCAGCCGGCGGAGCATCCGTTGGTTCGCAAGCACAGCAGGGTTCGGGCCGACAACGAAGAACGCGCCGGATTGCACTGCGCGGTGGGGGATCGTCGCCGCGAGGTCCGCCTGCCGGAAGCGCCCCACGCGGATGGTGACGGAGAGCCGACCGTCGGAGGCAGCGACGCGGTGTTCGAGGTGGTCGCGGAAGTATGCGTCGCCCTCCCGACGGACTGACCACAACAGGTGCACGGGACGGGTCGTGTGGTGCGCCTCGAGCAGGCTCAATAGGGGTGCGACGCCCGCACCCATACCGATGAGGACGAGGGGATGATCGGCGTCCTGTCGATCCGCGCTCTGGCCGAAGCGCCCGAATGGACCCTCGAACTGGACCCGAGCACCGTCGGGGAGCGTGGCGAGTCGGGTGGTGTGGTCGCCGTTCTGCCGGATCGTGAAGGTCAACGTTGCTTGATCGATGCCGGTGACGGAGAAGGGGTGCCAGTCTCTGTGTGCAACGCCCCGAGTCTCAACGCGCGTGAAGAAGAAGTCTCCCGGCCGGAGCGCCGTCGCCGGACGGTCGAGCTGCACCGAGATCTCCCGTGACGTGTCGCCGAGGGCGGTGTTGGCGACGACGGTGCCGGCGAGGTAACCGTCCGGTGCGATCCACTTTTTCCAGACGTACAGGCCGATGACGACCAACGTGTACGCGTCGAGCAGCGTCATGAACCAGAAGTATTGGTTGACCCGGACCAGCAGGTGCGCGTGGAACCAGATCATGCCGATGACAACGAGGTTCAACCGGTGCACCCACACGGACACCTGATGGCGCACCACCGGCTCGACCAGGCGTTTGGCCCGGAGGAGCAGCGCGATTCGGTCGACGAGCCAGCCGCTCATGAAGAACACGGACCAGCAGAGGACGCCGAGCGCGATCCAGAAGCTCCAGTCGCCCAGCAGTACGGCGAGGGCTTCGCCGGCGTAGAGGCTGGTGCGGTGGAAGTGCGCGAGGACGACTGCGAGGACGCCGAGCATGCCGTGTAGTCCGTAGATCGCCGGCAGGCCGACGACTCGATCGAGCCACGGCGGCCGTAGGCTCAGCAGGATCGCGAGCAGCCACCACGAGTACGCGGTGAGACCGAGCACGATCGGGAACTTCAGCATGTCCGGTTCGCGGGCGGACACGTCGTAGAGGATGACCAGGGGAAGCGGGAACACGACGGTCGCGGCCCAGAAGCCGAGCCGTCGGAGGAACGTCGTCACCGTGTCTCGACCTCCGACGATGCGAAGCCGCCGACCTCGCGAATGTGGGCGCGGTTGACGGTGATGAGCGCGGCGAAGGCGACGACCAGGACGGTGACGAGCACGATGGTCTTCAGCGTGCGGCTCACAGGCTGTCCAGCCATTCGCGGAGCTGCGGTTCGGAGTCGTCCATGTCGTCGCGCGAGATGGAGAACGCGTTCTTCGACACGGTCGCGTCCGGGAGCGCTTCCGTGATTGTTTCGACGCTGCCAGACAGCTGACTGCCGCCGTGCACGCTGAAGAGGACGATGTTCTTGCCGGAGAAGTCGGTCTGCTCGAGGAACGAGTACAGCGGCATCGGGATGTCGTACCAGAAGATCGGGTACCCGATGAAGACTGTGTCGAATTCGGCCAGGTCGGGCATGCCGCCTTTGAGCTCTGGCCGAGTGCCGGCTTCCTGCTGCTCGAGTGCGAGGTCTGCGAGTGGCTGGTACGACGTGGGCAGGTCTTCTGCGGTCTCGATGCGGAACACCTCTGCGCCGAGTCGCGCTTCGATGAGCTGCGCGAAGTACTGGACGTTGCCGTACACCTTGCCGTCGACGACGTGGGTGCTGTTCTCCTCGTCCTGGTCCATACCCTCGGGTCGATCCGTGAGCGGGACGGAGAAGTAGGTGACGAGAGTCCGCCCACCCTCGATGGGTGCGTCGAGGGCTTCACCCGTCGATGTGCTGCCGCGGGAGCAGCCGGCGAGGACAGCGCCGACAGCGGTGACAGCGGCGAGGGAGAGAAACGTTCGGCGGGTGGGAGCGGTCATGGTGTCGTCCTTCTGGTGGGTCGGGCGGCTCGTCGTCGTGCTGCAGGGTGGGTGGTGCTGGCAGGTCAGAAGATCTGCTGGATGGAGGTGCGGAGCTGCTGGAGGAACGAGTCGTCGTCGTGTCCGCCGCCCGCATCGATCGTGAACCGGAGGTTGGTGTCGTCGAAGCGGTTGGGGAATGCGCGCATCTCGTCGATCTGCGGCTGCATTTGCCCGATGGTTCCGTCGCTGCCGCCGACGGACGCGAGGATGAGGTACTTGGTCTTGTCGAAGCCTGAGCCTCGGGCCACCTGGTCAAGCTGAGCGGCGGTGCGCTCGGGTTCGACGAGTCCGCCGCTGTCGGTCACGGCCCAGCTGTCGCCCGCCATGGGCATGAAGTACCGGAATACGTCGAGGTTGTTGATGAACGTGTACCAGGTGGTGACGCCGCCCATGGAGAAGCCACCGAACGCTCGGTGGTCGCGTGACGCGCGGAAGCCTTCAGAGTTAGCGGTCGTCGCGTAGGTGCGGAACCGGGACTCCACGGCGGCATGAGGTCGTTCTCGAGCTCGAGGTGGAACTGGCGATCGAGTTCGCCCGCGTAGTGGAGGTCCATGCTCGAGTCGTCGTCTGGGTAGAACGTAGGGGTGACAACGAGGACCGGGTTGATCCGGCCGTCCTCGATCATGTTGTCGAGAAGGTTCTGCAGCCGGGTGGGGTCGTCCCCGGTCCTGCCGAGCCAACTGTCGGCGTTCCCGCCGGCACCGTGCATGAGGTAGATGATGTCGTACCGGTCGGTGCCGTCCTGGTCGTACCCCTCCGGCGTGTACACGAGAGCGTGCTTCCGGATCACGTCGCCGTCGTAGTCGGTCGGGTAGTCGACGCGGGTGATCCTGCCCTGCTCCTCCGCTGGGGAGTCGCCGTCGCGGTTGGCCGCACGGGGGGTGTCGGTCGCGGTGACCTCGGCGACGGTCCTGGCGCCGTCACCGTTCGACGTGCAGCCCGCGAGCAGTATGCCGGTGAGAGCCAGCACGCTCCCGATGGGTGATCGTTCGCGCTCGTCGCATCCGTCGGTCTCCTTGCCTGCGTTCGAAGCTGTCTTGACGAACGTACGGGCGGGGGAGATCGTGAAGGAGGGACTCCGGGTACACCCTTTTCGGTGGGCTTTCGGCCGCAGGATGCGCGACGTCCGCACATAGACGAGGCCATCGACACGAGGGTTGCTCGGTTGATGGCCCCGTCCGTGGAGGGTCGATCAGGAGAAGTACGTCGGCTGTCGCTGGACGTACGCTGCCTCGAGGGCGGCTACCTCCTTGTCGGGGAGCACCACGTCGAGCGCGGCAACGGCGTCGGCAAGGTGGTGCTCCTTGGTCGCGCCGACGATCGGGGCCGCCACGACCGGGTTCCGCAGCACCCAGGCGAGCGCGATCTGCGCCATCGAGACGTCATGCGCCTGGGCGACACGCTCCACTGCGTCGACGACCGACTGGTCCTCCGGGATCCACAGCGGGCGTCCCTTCGGGTCGGTGTCCGGGTTGGCTGTTCCACGCGCCGTACTCTTCTGGCCCCACGGACGTGCGGTGACACCAGCGGCGAGCGGGCTCCACGGGATACTCGAGACACCCTCGTCGGCGAGGAGCGGGAACATCTCCCGTTCTTCCTCGCGCATGATGAGCGAGTACTGGTCCTGCATCGACACGAAGGTGGTCCAGCCGTTGGCGCGAGCTGCTTCCTGCATCTTCGCGAACTGCCATGCCCACATGCTCGACGCGCCAATGTAGCGCACCTTGCCCGCTTTGACGACGTCGTGGAGCGCCTCCATTGTCTCCTCGATAGGCGTGTTCGGGTCGAAGCGGTGCACCTGGTACAGGTCGACGTAGTCGGTGCCGAGACGTGTCAGCGACGCGTCGATCTGCTCCATCACTGCGCGACGGGACGTTCCCGACTCACCGGGCCCGTCACCCATACGGTTGAACAGCTTCGTTGCGAGCACGATCGATTCGCGGCGGGTGTACTTCCGGATGGCCTCGCCGACGATTCCGTTCCGAGCTGCCGAGCCCGTAGACGTTCGCGGTGTCCCAGAACGTGATCCCAAGGTCGAGCGCCTGCCGGAACAGCGGTTCCGCTGCATCAGCGTCCAACGCCCAGCTCATCCCGCGTGATCCGTCACCGAAGCTCATGCAACCGAGTGCGATACGGCTGACGGTGAGCCCGGAAGTTCCGAGCCGTGTGTACTGCATGGTGTTCTCCTTGTGCTTGTGGCGATTCGAATCCGAGGGAGGAGTCACTCCGCGGCGACGGTCACCAGGAGTTGCCGTCAGCGCGGGTGGCCACCCATCGGCTGTCGACTCTGGTGAACGTGACGCGGAACTGCGTCGGCCACGTGCCGCGCTCGCCCCCGATGGTGACGTCGGTGTGCGTCCGGGCGGTGAGTACGCCGCTGCTCGGCATCACGTCCCGCACGTCGGTGTCGGTGGTCGATACGGAGTGGTAGATCGTGGTTCCTGCTGCGATCTCGGCGAGCCAGTCGGCGCGGGGTTGCTCGTACCCAGTCATGTGTCCGAGGACGAAGTCATCAGCGAGCAGCGCGCCGAGTCGCTCGGAGTCGTTGCTCGTCATCGCCTCGCTGACCGCGCACCAGGCGTCGTTCAGCTCGGCCTCGGTGGTGTCCGTCCTGGTGTGCGCAGCTTCGGGGTCGTGCACGTGGTGCTGATCACCCTCCGCCGGCGTGTGTCCCTGTGCCCGTTCCGTCACGTCCCGCCATGCCTTCCACGTCTGCAGCCGGTCCTCGTAGAGGCCCTTCATGAACTCGACCATCCCGGCACCGAACAGCACGCGGAGCGGCGGCTGGTCGGCATCGACGATCTCGAGCAGTGCAGCAGCGGCGGCAGCCGGGTCCCCCGGCCGCGCAGTCCGGTGGTACTCGTCCATGCCAGCTCGGGCGTCGTCGTACTCGGGCAATGCGCGGGACGTCGCCGCCGACGGTCCGCCCCAATCCGTGTCGAAGCCGGACGGCTCGACGATAGTCACTCGCACGCCGGAGCCTGCGACCTCCTGCGAGAGGGCGTCGTTGAGTGCTTCCACGGCCCACTTCGAGGCGTTGTACCCGCCGAGCGTCGGGAAGGCGCCGACACCGCCGGTCGAGGAGATCTGCACGATGTGCCCCGAGCCCTGCCGTCGGAGGACGGGTAGGGCCGCTTGGATGACGTGCAGCACGCCGACCACATTGGTGTCGAACTGAGCTCGGAGCGCGTCCGGGTCGAGCTCCTCCACTGCGCCGAACAGTCCGTACCCGGCGTTGTTGACGACGACGTCGAGGCGACCGAACACCTGCTCGGTACGGAGGACGGCCGCGTTGACCGCATCCCGATCGGTCACGTCGACACGCAGTGGTACGACCGCGTCGCCGTACTCGGCGACGAGGGCGTCCAGGGCGGCGGGGTCCCGCACCGCCGCTCCCACCTTGTCGCCACGCCTGAGGGCCGCGAGCGTGAACTCCCGGCCGAACCCGCGCCCCGCTCCGGTGATGAACCACACCTTGGGGTGCTGCATCTGGTCAGAATCCCCCTGCGTCGCGGACGGTGTAGTGCTCGTCGAGCGCGGTGAGCTCGTCGGAGGTGAGCTCGATGTCGACCGCGGCGGCCGCGTCGTCGAGGTGGTGCGGCTTGGTTGCGCCGATGATCGGTGCGGTGACGACGGGGCTCTTCAGCACCCAGGCCATCGCGATCTGTGCCATCGGCACCCCGCGGTCCGACGCGATGCGCTGCACCGCGTCGATGACCGGCCGGTCCCGTTCGGTGTCGGCAAAGAAGGTGTTCCCGACGGGGTCGTCGGACGAACGCTTCGTGCCTTCGCCGGCGGGACGGGCCACCCGGCCCTTCGCAAGCGGGCTGTAGGGGATGCTCCCGACGCCCTGGTCCGCGAGCAGGCCGAACATCTCCCGCTCCTCTTCGCGGTAGAGCAGGGAGTACTGGTCCTGCATCGACACGAACCGCGTCCACCCGTGCAGGTCCGCCGCGTGCTGCATCTTCGCGAACTGCCACGCCCACATCGCGGACGCGCCGAGGTACCGCACCTTGCCGGCCTTGACGACGTCGTGCAGGGCTTCCATCGTCTCCTCGACGGGCGTCTCCGGGTCGAACCGGTGGATCTGGTACAAGTCGACGTAGTCGGTCCCGAGCCGGGTCAGGGAGGCGTCGATCTGCTGCATGATCGCCTTGCGTGACAGCCCTGCGACGTTCAAGCCCGGCGCGCTGCCAGGGGTGTCCGAGAAGTACGCCTTGGTCGCCAGGACGATCTCGTCGCGCTTGGTGAACCGGTGCAACGCCTCACCGACGATCCGCTCGGAGTCGCCGTACGAGTAGACGTTCGCGGTGTCCCAGAAGGTGATGCCGTGGTCTAGTGCCTGCCGGAAGTACGGCAGCGCGTCGTCCTGCGGAAGCGACCACTGCAGGTGTCCGCTGGCGGGGTCGCCGAAGCTCATGCATCCGAGTGCGATGCGGCTGACGCGGAGGCCGGAGTTGCCAAGTCGTGCGTACTGCATGTGGTTCCTTTCGTCGTCGGGCGTCGCCCGATCGAGCCGGTCTGCGTCAGGCCTGCGTGGACGGGCGGAGGAGGATCTCGTTCAGTGCGAGGTGCCGGGGACGGGACAGCGCGAACGCGATGACCTCCGCGACGTCCTCGGCGGTGACGGTCGCCTGGTCGTACATCTGGTTGACGGACTCGTTCGTCGCTTCGTGCGTGATGTGCGTCGGCAGCTCGGTAGCGACGACGCCCGGTTCGATGAGCGTGACGCGGACGTCCGGAAGGAGCTCCTGGCGAAGGGACTCCGACCAGCCGTTCACACCCCACTTCGTCGCGGCGTAGACGCCGTTGCCCGAGCGAGCCGTGCGGCCGGCGACGGATGAGATGTTGATGACGTCGCCGCCG
The DNA here is from genome assembly GCF_026672405.1 of Curtobacterium sp. SL109. Lineage (NCBI taxonomy): Bacteria > Bacillati > Actinomycetota > Actinomycetes > Micrococcales > Microbacteriaceae > Curtobacterium > Curtobacterium sp. SL109. The sequence goes on along the minus strand of NZ_JAPPRB010000001.1, from coordinate 63,112 downwards.
CCGCTGGTGATCTGGCCGAGGAACACCTCGGTTGCGGTGATCGCACCGAGCAGGTTGATCTCGATCATGCGACGGTAGTCGTCGCGCTGGTCGCTGGAGAACGGGCCGAGGAGCATGACACCGGCGTTGTTGACGAGGACGGTTGCGCCACCGAGTTCGTCCTGCACGCGGGCTGCTGCGGCGGTGAGGCTGTCGCGGTCGGTGACGTCGGCGGGGATCGCGATTGCTCCGTCGCCGAGGTCCGCGGCGATCGCGTTGATGCGGTCCTGCCGGCGAGCGAGGAGCGCAACCTGATAGCCGTCGGCGTGCAGCGCTCGAGCGGTCGCTTCGCCGATGCCGGAGGACGCGCCGGTGATGACGGCGACGCGGTTGGCGGATTCTGACATGAGGTACCTTTCGGGTCAGCTCTGGTCGCCGGGGCGAGGGAGCGCAGGGATCGCGGCGAGAGGACTCGCTGCGAGGCTGCCGAGGAGCGCCAAGCGTTCCTCGGTCGGGGAGCCGGCAGCGGCGGTGCATGCATACATGCTCCAGCCGGGGCTGTCGGGCAGGTCGAAGGCTTCGTAGGCGAACTCGAGGTCGCCGACGTCCGGGTGGTGCATCCGCTTGGTGCCAGTTCGGTGGTACCGGACGTCGTGCGTCGCCCAACGGACGCGGAAGTCGTCGGAGCGGGTGACGAGCTCACCGATGAGGCCGGTGAGCTCCTTGTCGTTCGGATTACGACCGGCATCGGACCGGAGTGTCGCCACGATACTGCTGGCGCCGGCTTCCCAGTCCGGGTAAAAGGTGCGAGCCGCGGGATCGAAGAACATGAACCGTGCGTTGTTGCCGCGGCCGGACGGGCTGTCGAAGAGCGGGGCGAACAGGGCTCGCGCCAGCGGGTTGGTGGCGATGATGTTCATCTGCCGGTTCCGCACCCAGGTCGGCGTGCCGGTGACGGTGTCGAGGAAGCGTTGCAGGCTCGGACGCACCGCGTTGCTGTCGGTTGCGCGCGTTCGGCGTCGGATTGGTGCAGGGGCAGCTCCTCGGGCGAGGTCGTGCAGGTGTTCCGTTTCGGCTTCGTCGAGCTGGAGTGCGCGGGCGACCGCGTCCAGTACTTCTGCGGATACCCCGGCGAGGTGGCCACGCTCCATCTTCGCGAAGTAGTCAATGCTCATCCCGGCGAGCATCGCGACCTCGTCACGGCGTAGCCCGGGAACACGGCGACGCCCACCTCCGATGATCCCCGCTTGCTCCGGGGTGATCCGGGCGCGGCGGGTCCGGAGGAACTCGCTGACCTCTGCCTGGTTATCCATGCCAGCCACGGTACGACTGGGCTGGACAGCGGAGGAGTGACTGCTGGTACACGGATAACCCGTCACTCCCACGGCCAGGCGCAGAGGCGTGTGATGGGTACATGCAGACAGTGACTCTCAACAACGGCATCGAAATGCCGATCCTCGGCTTCGGTGTTTTCCAGGTCGACAACGACGCGACCGAGAAGGCCGTGTCGGACGCCCTCGCCGCTGGCTACCGCCTCATCGACACCGCCGCCGCGTACGGCAACGAAGAAGCAGTCGGTGCCGCCATCGCGAAGAGCGGCATCGCTCGTGACGAGCTCTTCATCACCACGAAGCTCTGGATCCAGGACGCTCCCGCCAAGGAGAACACGACCCGTGCCCTCGACTCGTCTCTGACCAAGCTTGGCCTCGACTACGTCGACCTGTACCTGATCCACCAGCCCTTCGGTGACGTCTACGGGCAGTGGCACGCCATGGAGCAGGCCAACAAGGACGGTCGCGCCCGCTCCATCGGTGTCTCCAACTTCGCCGCTGACCGCCTCATCGACCTCATCGTCAACAACGAGATCACCCCGGCCGTCAACCAGATCGAGACCCACCCGTTCAAGCAGAACAACGATTACCACGAGCTGCTCACCAAGGAGGATGTGCAGATCGAGTCGTGGGGCCCCTTCGCCGAAGGCAAGAACGGCCTGTTCACCAACGACGTCCTGACGAAGATCGGTGATGCGCACGGGAAGTCCGTTGCCCAGGTCGTTCTGCGCTACCTCACGCAGCGCCAGATCGTCGTGATCCCGAAGTCCGTGAACCCGGAGCGCATGGCGCAGAACCTCGACGTGTTCGACTTCGAGCTCACTGCTGACGAGCTGGAGAGCATCAAGGCCCTTGACACCGGCGCGTCGCAGTTCTTCGATCACGCCGATCCCGAGACGGTCCGGCACCTCGCCGCCCGCCGCCTCTAACACTCCTACCGAGGGCGCCCTTCTCGTCCATCCGACGGAGAAGGGCGCCCTCGTCCTGTATCACCAGTCCCTCTGGAGCGTCATGTCTGTCTGGTTCATCACCGGAGCCTCCCGCGGCTTCGGGATCAAAATCGCCCGCCAAGCCCTCCGCAGCGGCCACAACGTCGTTGCGACCGCCCGCACCACCAGTCACGTCATCGACGTCCTCGGCGAAGGCGATCGCCTCCTCGTGCTGCCGCTGGACATCACCGACGCCAGCCAGGCGGACGCCGCGGTCGCGGCGGCCGTCGACCGGTTCGGCCGCATCGACGTGCTCGTGAACAACGCCGGCACCGGCCTTCTCGGGGCCGTCGAGGAAGCCAGCGACGCCGAGACCCGGACGGTGTTCGACGTGAATGTGCACGGCACCCTCACCGTCACCCGCGCCGTCCTCCCGCAGCTGCGCGAGCAGCGGTCCGGGACGATCATCACCATCACCTCCTCCGGTGGCTTCGTGTCCCGCGCCGGATGGGGCGTGTACTGCGCCACGAAGTTCGCGCTCGAAGGCATCAGCGAAGCCCTGAAAGCAGAGCTGGCACCGCTGGGCATCGGTGTCGTCGCGATCGAGCCCGGAGGGTTCCGCACCGACGCTCTCGACGCCAGCAGCCTCGTGGCAGCCGACACAGTCATCGACGATTACGCCCACACCGCCGGACACACCCGGCAGGTCGCAGCGGACGCGAACCACAACCAACCTGGCGACCCCGCAAAGGCCGCGAAGGTGATCGTCGACCTCGAGCAGGTCGATCCGCTGCCTGCCCGCATCCAGCTCGGTCAGGACTGCTTCGACCTCGTCACCGCCAAACTCGACACCGCCCGGGACGAGCAGGCGACCTGGCGCGAGGTCTCGATCAGCACCGCTTTTGACACAGCGAGCTAACTGGAGGCCGTGATGTCGCGCTCTACCGCTCCCGGCACCTCTCGCCCCCGACTCGCCGCTCAGAGCGGTTCCGTGAGCCGTCGAACCCTGCTTCGCGGTGCAGGCCTCACCGTAGCCGGCTTGGCGGCGGCCAGCCTTGCCGCGTGCTCCAGCTCTGCACCCACCCCCCGTACCTCTCCAGGAGACACCGTGACACCCGCGACCGGCTCCAACCGCATCCTGCTTGCCTACTTCTCTCGCGCCGGCGAGAACTACTGGAACGGTGGTCGACGCAGGCTCGACATCGGGAACACCGAGGTCCTCGCCGACCTGATCCACGACCGCATCGACTGCGACGTGTTCCGCATCGAGGCTGCCGAACCGTACTCGGACCGCTACGACGACACTGTCCGTCGGAACGTCGAGGAGCAGAACAGCGACGCTCGCCCGCGGATCGCCGGTGACCTGCCGGACCTCGCCGAGTACGACACCGTCCTGCTCGGCAGCCCGATCTGGAACGTGCAGCCGCCGATGATCATGGCCACCTTCGCCGAAGCGGTCGACCTGTCCGACAAGTCGCTCCGCCCGTTCGTCTCCTACGCCGTCAGCCGGCTCGGGAACACCGAGTCCTTCTACCGTGACCTCCGCACCGGTGCCCGTATCGGCGACGGCCTGGCCGTCCGCGGCGAAGAGGTCCGCGAGGACGGCACCGAGTCCGACGTCGACCGGTGGCTCAGTGCCGCCGGTCTTGCATGAAAGGCACCACCATGACCGACCAGCAACTCACCGTCCTCGTCGTGGGCGCTACCGGCAGCGTCGGCCGGCACGTCGTCGCGACCGCAGTGGCCGCAGGACACCGGACCCGCGCGCTCGCGCGGACATCGTACAAGGCGCAGGGACTCGCCCGCGGCGTGGACGTCGTCATCGGCGACCTGACCGACCCGGCCAGCCTGAAGGACGCCGTCGGGGACATCGACGCCGTCGTCTTCACTCACGGCGACAACGGGAACGCCGAGGCGGTCAACTACGGGGCCGTCAAGAACGTCCTCGACGCCCTGCAGGGCCGTCGCGTGCGGATCGCACTCATGACCACTATCGGCGTCACGGCGCTGCGCGACAGCTCCGAGTGGAAGCGCCGCGGTGAACGCCTGGTGCGCGCCAGCGGGAACGAGTACACGATCGTCCGTCCGGGTTGGTTCGACTACAACGACGACGACCAGCTCCGCATCGCCCCGCGTCAGGGCGACACCCACCAGACCGGCGGCCCGGCCGACGGTGTGATCGCCCGGCGGCAGATCGCTCGGGTCCTCGTCGAGAGCCTCACCAATCCGGACGCCGGCCACCGCACGTTCGAACTCGTGGCCGAGCCTGGCTCCGAACAGCAGGACCTGAGCCCGGTGTTCGCAGCGCTGCCGGCGGACGGCAGCGACTCGATCGACGGCGCCGGTGACGCGGACAACCTGCCGCTCGAGCAGGAACCGCAGCGCGTCGTCGACGACCTCGACCGCGTTCGTCAGCGCGACTAAACCCCGAAGCGCACCGAAGACACCGCCTGCGTTGCAGGCAGAAGGAGGATCACGATGTCCACCTGGCTGATCACCGGAGCGTCGAGCGGCCTCGGCCGTGCGATTGCTGAGCACGTCCTGGCTGCCGGTCACCAGGTCGTCACGACCGCTCGGAACACCGACGCAATCGAGGACCTGGTCCGGTTGTACCGGGACACGGCACGTCCGGTGGCGCTCGACGTCACCGACCCCGGTTCGATCGCTCGCGCGGTCGACGCCGCGATCGAGTCGTTCGGTGGCATCGACGTCCTAGTGAACAACGCCGGGTACGGGTACACCGCCGCCGTCGAGGAAGGCGAGGACGCCGCCGTGGCACGGCTCTTCGCGACGAACTTCTTTGGCCCGGTCGACCTCATCAAGGCGGTCCTGCCCGGGATGCGCGAGCGCCGGACCGGCACGATCGTGAACATCTCCTCCGTCGGTGCCCGCATCACCATTGCGGGGGGCGGCTACTACTCCGCGGCCAAGGCCGCCCTCGAGGGACTGTCCGGGTCGTTGCGGAAGGAAGTCGAGTCCTTCGGCGTGCACGTGATGGTCGTCGAGCCGGGCTCGTTCCGCACCGACTTCCGCGGCCGTTCCGCCGACCGCAGCGCGAGCGAGATCAGCGCCTACGACGAGGTCCTCGGCCGGACCGGGAGCACCTCGCTCGGCGCGCAGCGCGGTGATCCGGCGAAGGCGGCAGCTGCCGTCCTCGCTGCGGTCGAACACCACGAGCCGCCGAAGCTGCTGGTCCTCGGGACGGACGCGCTCGGCGGCTTCCAGACCGCTGCCGGCGAAGCCGCGGAGGACGTCGATCGGTTCGAACACCTCACCCGCAGCACCGACGCGGACGACCCTGCGTCGTGACCGCAACCGATTCCGTGAGCGTAGTCCGGCCACGCATCTCGGGTGGGATGGCGTTCGGCGCAACAGCCCTGACGTTCGTCGCGGTGTTCCTCGCGTCGGGGACGCCGGTACCGTTGTACAACACGTACCGCGCCGACGACGGGGTGACAAGCGCCGGACTCGCCGTCACGACGGTGGTGTACCTCGCCACCACCGCGGTCGCGCTGCTCACCACCGGGCGGCTGTCGAACCACGTCGGTCGCCGGCCGATGGCTGTCGGCGCTGCGCTGTGCGCCGCCGCGGGGTGCCTCGTCATGCTCGAGGTCCACGACCTCGGGCTGCTGCTCATCGGCCGGATGTTGCAGGGCATCGCGTGCGGGGTCGCCTCGAGCGCGCTCGGCTCGTACATCCTCGACCTTGCACCCCGCAGGCCGGCGTGGCTCGGCCCGGTGATCACGAGCAACGCCCCACCGTTCGCGATCCCCCTCGGAGCGCTCGTATCCGGTCTGCTCGTGCAGTACGGTCCCGCTCCGACCGTGTTCATCTACACGGTGGTCGCGGCCCTGCTCGTGGTCCTGGCGGTCGTCGTGGCGTTCTGCCCCGAGACCGTCGACCGGCGTCCGGGCGCGCTGCGATCCCTGATCCCGCGTGTGCTCGTACCGGCCGGGCAGGGACGACTGCTGTTCGCGGTCGGTGCCGGGCTCGCCGGTACCTGGGCGCTCACCGGCTTCTACCAGGCCTTCTCACCCGTCCTCGCCGCGGATGAGCTCGGCACCACGAACGCCTTCATCGTCGCCCTGGTGTTCTCGTCGATCGTCATCCTCAGCCCGATTGGCGGCCTCCTGACCGGAAGGTGGCGTGCGCCGTCCGCGATGCGGGTCGGACTGATCGTCTTCGTCATCGCCACCGCGGCCGTCCTCATCACATTGCACCTGGCCGCCATCTGGTGGTTCCTGGCAGCGAGCGCCTTCGCCGGGATAGCGCAGGGCAGCGCCAATGCCGGCGGCATGCGCGCTGTCCTCGGCGAGGCGGCACCCGGCGACCGCGCCGGCCTGCTCGCCACCCTGTACCTGATCTCCTACGCGGGAGCCGCAGCGCCAGGGCTCGTCGCAGGTCGCCTGGCGACGTTCATGGCGCCGGACCAGATCGCGTACGGATACGGCGTGCTCGTCCTGATCGCCGCCGTGGTCGCGATCGTCGCGCTCCGAGGAGCACAGCGCGCAGCGAGCCGTCCCTGACCGCTCGGCGTCTCGGCCGACCGCACTCCGTACTGACACCGACAAGCGAAGGAGCACCATGAACATCGAACCCGAGGTCCCGACCAGCAAGAATCCGCCCGAGCGCTTCGGCGGCGACGTGTGGCTCGACCCCATCGCTTCCCCGCACGAGGACGGTCAGCACATGACCGTCGCCATGGTCCGTTTCGCTCCCGGGGGCCGGACCGCCTGGCACTCGCACGAGAAGGGTCAGTACCTGCGGGTCACGCAGGGCATCGGGCGGTTCGGGACCCGCACCGGCGGGATCATCGAGGTCCACCCGGGTCAGACGCTGTACACCCCGCCCGGCGAGGAACACTGGCACGCCGCGGCTCCCGGTGTCTTCATGGAGCACATCGCCATGGTGGAGAGCGGCGACGACCCCGCGACGAGCACGACCTGGCTCGAACACATCACGGACGACGAGTACGAGGGCCGCTGAGTGCCGTCCACGTGGAACGCCCCCGACCATCGAGGCCGGGGGCATTCCACGTCTGTCAGGCGCGCGCCGCGATCGCCGCGCGGGCCATGTCGATCACCTCCATGACCCCGACGACGTCGTCGTGAGTGTGGACCGGTGATTCGACCAGCCCCTCCGCGACGAAGGACGCGAGGGCCGTCGCCTGATAGGCGAGTCCGTCGTGCAGGACCTCGAATCGCCGGTCGGTGAACGATGCCGACTGCGACGCGGCGAAGTTCCCGATGGTCGCCGTGATCGACGACGGTCCGAAGAACGGGCTGCCGATGTCGATGCGCCCCTCGGTACCGACGACCGAAGCCCGCACCGGCAGCGCCGTCTGCAGCGACGTCGACAGCACCGACCGGGCGCCGCTGTCGTAGGAGAGCAGTAAGTCGGCCCGGACGTCGACACCGCCCGGACCGCTGTCGCCCTCGGTGACGACCCGGCTCGGAGCACCGAGGACCGAGGCCGCGAACGAGATCGGGTACACGCCTGCATCGAGTAGCGCGCCGCCGCCGAGTGCCGGGTCCCACAGCCGGTGCGTCGGCTCGTACGGCATGGTAAAGCCGAAGTCGGCGGTGACGACGTGCACATCGCCAACCACACCGTCCGCGAGGACCCGCTGCATCACGTCGGTCTGCGGCAGGTAGCGGGTCCACATGGCCTCCATGACGAGGACTCCCGCGGCTCGACCCGCATCGGTGATCTCGCGCGCTTCGGCGGCGGACATCGCGATCGGCTTCTCGATGAGGACGTGCTTGCGGGCGGCGATCGCGGCTAGGGCATGCTCGCGGTGCAGCGGGTGCGGAGTCGCCACGTAGACCACGTCGACCGCCGGGTCCTCGACCAGCGCGCCGACAGAGGCGTGGACACGCTCGATGCCGTGCTCGGCGGCGAACGCCTCCGTCTTCACGGCGTCGCGAGCAGTGACAGCGACCGCGCGCTGTGGCGTGTGCCGATGGATCGCCGTGACGAACTTCGCGGCGATCCCGGTGCCGATCACTCCCCAGCGCAGCGCAGGTACCGCGTCGGGGTCGGGCAGGTCTGGATTCGGAAGCGTCAACGTCATCGTCATGCTTTAGTATTAGCACGAGCCAACACTGTTCGACAGCAGGGAATCATGAGCAACGACGCCGAAGCCACCCCACCCGGACGCCTCCTCGCCCCCGGCCAGCGCTGCCGCATTCGCATCTGGTACCGGAACGACCGCACTGTGACCACCGTGCACGAGTCCGCCGAGCGCCTGTACGAGGCGCCGAACTGGACCGTCGACGGCTGGCTCGTCCTGAACGCCGACGGTGTCCTGTGGACGATGCCGGCCGACGGCTCCGCCGACCCGACCGCGGTGGACATCCCCGGCGTCCCGCCGATCAACAACGACCACGTGCTCGATCCCGACGGTGTCACCGTGCACGTCAGCGCGAACGACTTCCACATCTGGTCCGCCCCGCTCGCCGGTGGTGCCGCCACCCGGGTGACTCCGGACGACGGCGGGCTGCACTTCCTGCACGGAGTCAGCCCCGACGGCTCCGAACTCGCGTACGTACACCTCGACCCGTCCGGTGACGCCGTGTGGTCGTCGGGGACGATCCGGGTGATGGCCGCCGACGGCAGCGCCGACCGCGCCGTGACGACCGAGCCCGCTGCCGCGGACGGTCCGGAGTGGACCCCGGACGGTACCTGGATCCTGTTCAACACCGAGCAGTTCGAGCAGGCACCGGGTCACGCGCAGATCGCACGGGTCCAGCCGGACGGCTCGGGCATCGAGCAGCTCACCGTCGACGAGCACGTCAACTGGTTCCCGCACCCGGCACCGACCGACGACGCCGCCGTCTACCTGTCCTTCCCGCCCGGCACCGAGGGACACCCGGCCGACAAGCGGGTCCGCCTGCGCCTCGTCACCGGCGACGGATCCGTCAGCACCTGGGGCCCCGAGGCATGGCAGGCAGCCGAAACCGTCGTCGAGCTCGACGGCGGACAGGGCACCCTCAACGTCAACGGGTGGGCTCCCGACGGGTCCGCCTTCGCCTTCGTCGACTACCCCATCGGAGACCCCGCGTGATCGTTCATACCGTCTGCTTCACGCTCGTCCACGAACCGGATTCCGCCGACGAGGCCGCATTCCTCGCAGCTGCCCGGGCCACCCTGCCGGCCATCCCCGGCGTGCGCGACTTCACGGTGTCGCGGCAGGTGTCCGAGCAGAGCGACTTCCGCTTCCAGTTCTCGATGCGGTTCGCCGACCAGGACGCCTACACGGCCTACGACGCCCACCCGGCGCACCAGGGGTTCGTCGCCAGGCGCTGGGCGGAGGAGGTCCGGGCGTTCCAGGAGTTCGACTTCGTCCCACTCCCGGCGTGAACACCTGACGGCGTGAAAACCTGACGGGAGGCGCGGTGCCAGCCGGCACAGCGCCTCCCGTCCGCCGTCTGGTGACGGCCACCGCTACTGGTTGCTGAAGGCGGCGTCGAACGCAGCCTCCGGCTGCGGCCAGAGCAGCGACCGGATGTGCCCGACCGCTTCGGCGGCGCCGTGCAGGCGGTCCATGCCGGCGTCCTCCCACTCGATCGAGATCGGCCCGGTGTACCCGATGTGCCGCAGGGCTCGGAAGGCGTCCTCCCACGGGATGTCGCCGTGTCCGGTCGAGACGAAGTCCCAGCCGCGGCGAGGGTCGCCCCACGGCAGGTGCGATCCGAGGATGCCCTGCCGGCCCGACGCGGGACGGATCCGGGTGTCCTTGCAGTCGACGTGGTGGATGCGGTCCGCGAAGTCGGTGATGAACCCGACGGTGTCGATGCCCTGCCACGCCATGTGCGACGGGTCCCAGTTGAACCCGAACGCGGCACGGTGGTTGATTGCCTCAAGTGCGCGGATGCTCGTCCAGTGGTCGTACGCAATTTCGGACGGGTGGACCTCGTGGGCGAACCGCACGCCCTCGGCGTCGAACACGTCGAGGATCGGATTCCACCGGTCCGCGAAGTCCTGGTAGCCGGCGTCGATGACGTCCTGCCCGACTGGCGGGAACATCGCGACGTACTGCCAGATGTTCGATCCGGTGAACCCGACCACGGTGTCGACGCCCATCTTCCGGGCCACGCGGGCCGCGCGCTGCATGTCGGCGGCCGCACGCCGCCGGACGCCCTCGCCGTCGCCGTCGCCCCAGATCGCGGGGCGGACGATGGCCTGGTGGCGGAAGTCGATCGGGTCGTCGCACACGGCCTGCCCGGCGAGGTGGTTCGAGATCGCCCAGACGCCCAGTCCGTACCGGTCGAGGACGTCCAGGCGCGAGCGGAGGTAGACGTCGTCCTCGTCGGCGCGGGCGAGGTCGAGGTGGTCGCCCGACGCCGCGATCTCGAGGCCGTCGTAGCCCCACCCGGCCGCGAGGCGTGCGACCTCCTCGAAGGGCAGGTCCGCCCACTGGCCGGTGAACAAGGTGACGGGGTTCGCGGTGGTGCTCATCGTGTCTCCGTTCGGGTGCTGATGCCGGTCCACTCGCCGGTCGGGGCGCTGCGCAGCACGGCGTCGACGACCTCGAGCGAACGGACGCCGTCCTCGACGGTCGGCAGCCCCTCGGGGACCTCGCCGCGGACGGCCGCGTAGGTGTCGGCGCAGAACACGGCGAAGGCGTCCGTCCACCCCTGCGGGTGACCGGCAGGGGTGCGGTTGAGTCGGGCCTGGTCGTCGGACACGGTGCCCTCGGCGCGGTGCACCGTTGTGGAGCCGTCCTCGCCGCCGAACCACACCGACTCGGGCTGCTCCTGGTCGAACACCGCGGAGCCGGCGCTGCCGTCGACCTCGATCCAGAGGCGGTTCTTCCGGCCGGCGGCGACCTGCGACACCACGGTGTTGGCGAGCGAGCCGTCGGCCGTGGCGAAGGTGACGACGGCGGTGTCCTCGGTGCGGACGGGGACGGTGGCCACAGAGGCGGTATCCGGTCGGCCGAACGACGCGCTGGCCGTGGACGGGTTGGGGCGCTCGGCGTAAGCGATCGACGTCCGGGCGGTCAACTCCGTGAACCGCATCCCGGCGATGAACTCGGCGAGGTCGGCCCAGTGCGTGCCGATGTCCGCGAACGCCCGCGAGGCGCCACCCCGGGCCGGGTCGACCCGCCAGGTCGACGCCTCGGGCGAGACCAGCCAGTCCTGCAGGTAGGACCCATGCACGGTGAGCACGCGGCCGAGCGAGCCCGCGGCGATCCGGGCGCGGACCTCCCGGACCATCGGGTGGTAGCGGTACACGTACGGCACCGTGCTCACGGTGCCGGCGGCGCGGACGGCATCGGCGAGTCGACGCGCCTCGGGCAGGGTGGTCGCGACGGGCTTCTCCACGACCGTGTGAAGCCCGGCACCGGTCAGCGCGACGGCGTAGTCGACGTGGGTGTCGTTCGGCGTGCACACGTGCACGACGTCGGGGCCGTCCGCGATCAGGTCGTCGAGCGAGGCGTACCCGGTCGGTACGCCCCATTGCTCGGCGACCTCGCGCGAGCGGGGGGCCGACGAGCCCAGCAGGCCGACGATGACCGCTCCGGCGTCCCGCGCAGCCCGAACGTGGGCGGCCGCGATCATGCCCGACCCGATCATTGCGACGCGCAGTGGCGTCACCGGCGCCCCTCGAGGAACGCCCGGATCCCGGCGACGACGAGTTCGTGGTCCTCCATCGAGGACAGACCGGAGGCGGTCGCGGCCGCTACGACCCCGACGCCGCGGACCCGGATCGGGAACGAGCCACCGGTCACGGCGTACTCCGGGCCGAGCCAGCCGATCGCGGCGGGGTCGACCCCGGCGGCGGACAGTCGAGCGTCGACCAGCGCGCTCGAGGCCTCCATCCGGAGCACCAAAGCGGCCTTCCGGTCGATCCAGACGTCCTGGTCGGGGGTGATCCCGGGCAGGGCCGCGCGGAAGAGTCGGAGCCCCGGGCGCCGGATGTCGATGCCGACACCGTGTCCGGCGTCGGCGGCGATCCCGCGGAGGACCAGGCCGAGCTCCCAGGCGTCGTCGTGGGTGAACGTGTCGAGCACGAGGTCGCGCTCCTGCTCTTCGAGGGTGGTGATGAGGTCGGACATCGTCGTCTCCTGCTCAGCCCGCGGCGATCTGCGCGCGGGCGGTGTCGATGGTCTCGAGGATCGACACCGTCTCGTCGAGGGTGTGCAGCGGCGACTCCGTACGACCCTCGCCGACGAAGCGTGCCAGCGCGGTGGCCTCCCACGCCAGGGCGGCGAAGCCACGAAGCGGTGTCGGGTCCTCCCAGTGTTGGACGGGCGAGCCGTGTGCAGCGGCCGAGATCGTGAAGGTCGTGGGGTTGTAGAAGGGGCCAGCGAGGTCGATCGTGCCCTCGGTGCCGGCGATCGACGCGGTTGTGGGGGTCCGGGCCGCGATGGTCGTGTGGAGTAGCGCCTGCGCCTGGTCCGCGTACTCCAGCACGAGGGAGCCGGAGGCGTCGACGCCGGACTCGGTCATCGCCCCGCGCGCAGTGACCCGCGTCGGCGCACCGAGCACCGTGGACGCGAACTGCACCGCGTAGATGCCGAGGTCGAGCAGTGCGCCGCCGCCGAGCTCGGGACGGAACAGACGGTGGTCGGGGCCGAAGGGGATCGCCTGGCCGTGGTCGGCCAGGACGCTGCGGACCTGGCCGAGGGCACCGTCGGCGAGCAGGGTGCGGAGGACGGAAGCCTGGGGGAGGTAGCGGCTCCACATCCCCTCCATCGCGAGGACCCCGGCGGCGCGGGCTGCGTCGGCGACCCGGCGCGCTTCGGCGGCGGTGACGGTGAACGGCTTCTCGACGAGGACGTGCTTACCGGCGGCGATCGCTGCGAGCGCGGTCACGGCGTGGTCGCTCTGCGGCGTAGCGATGTACACGACGTCGACGTCGGGGCGCGCGAGTAGCTCGTCGATGCTGCCGAGGGCGGTCTCGATCCCGTGCTCGGTGGCGAAGGCGATCGCGCGGTCGCGCGAACGCGATGCCACTGCGACCAGACGCTGCGCGGTGTTGGACCGGATCGCGGTGGCGAACTCGCCCGCGATCCACCCGGGGCCGACGATGCCCCAGCGCAGGACGGGCTCGCCCGAGTCGGCGGTGAAGAGGTCGGGTTCTGGCAGGACCGTGGGGATCATCGTGCTCCAGTGCTCGCGTTGCCGTAGATCTCAGACGAGTGGTGGAAATCCCGATTAGCACGAGATAACATCGCCGATGTCGTCAGGTTAGCACGAGCCAAATTCGATCACCGATGATCGGGTTCGACCGGACGACGTGGACACGACCCGAGGAGGAGTCGCATGTCGACAAGGTTGCCGGCCCACCCGTTCACCACCGCCACCCCCACCCAGAACGTCAGCGCCTGGTACCTGACCGCGCTCGGCCTCGCGCAGTTCGGCATCTACGTGGCGATCCTGTCTCCTGTCTTCGTGAGCATGCAGCTCAAGGCGCAAGCGCTCAACCCCGCCGATCCGGCGTCCGTCATCGGCGTCGCGCTCCCGCTGGGCTCCCTCGGCGCGATCATCGGCAACCCGCTGTTCGGCGCGCTCAGCGACCGGACGCGCACGCGCTGGGGCCGCCGGCGGCCGTGGCTGCTCGGGGGGATCCTGGTGCTGCTCGGCGGCCTCGCGATGGTCGCGTTCTCCCCGAACGTCGGCACCCTCACCGTCGCTTGGCTCATCTGTCAGCTCGGATCGAACGCCGCGTTCTCCGCGATGATGGCGAGCTGGGCGGACAACGTCCCCGAGCTGCAGCGCGGACGTGCCGCAAGCGTCATCGGCTTCGCGCAGAACGTCGCGATCCTGGCGGGCACCTACGCCGCGGTGTTGCTCGTGCAGAACCTGCCGCTGCTGTTCATCCTGCCCGGTGTCCTCGGGGTGCTCTGCGTCGTCGTGTACATGTTCGTCACCCCCGACCGCTTGCCCGAGGCCCGTCCGAAGCCGTTCTCGTGGCGAACCATCCTCCGGACGTTCTGGACGAACCCGATCAAGCACCCCGACTACGGCATGGCGTGGTGGTCCCGCTTCCTCATCACGCTCGCGACGTTCCTGTTCACGACCTTCCGCCTGTTCTACATGGAAGACCACATCGGACTCACCACGGCGAGAGCGACGTCGGCGATCGCACTCGGCGTGCTGCTGTACACGATCGCTCTGCTCGTGGGTACGGTGTTCTCCGGCTGGGCGTCAGACCGACTGCAGCGCCGGAAGGTGTTCGTCGCCGGCTCCACGGTGCTGTTCGGAGTCGGCCTCGTCGTCCTCGTCTTCGCGAACGACATTGCGCACTTCTACGCCGCCGAGGTCGTCATGGGCTTCGCCTACGGCATCTACGTCGCCGTCGACAGCGCACTGGTCGTCGACGTCCTGCCCGAGCCGGACAAGCCCGGCAAGGACCTCGGCGTGATGAACATCGCGAACTCGCTCCCGCAGTCGATCGCACCCGGCCTCGGGGCACTGCTCCTCGGGGTGGGCGCCGGCGACAACTACGAGGTGCTGCTCTGGGTCGCCGGGATCGTCGCGCTCGTCGGCGCGGCCGTGGTCCTGCCCATCCGCAGCGTGCGCTGAGTCCGACGCGACCAGCCCAGGGACGGGAGGCGCGGTGCGGGCCCGCACCGCGCCTCCCGTCCGTCAGACGCTCGCGGCAGGACCCGTCGACTCGCGCACCACGAATCCGGTGGGCGTGGCGATGCGACGGCGCTCCCCGCCGTCCCCGTCGGTCCGGTCCACGACAGCCGAGAGCGCCGCGTCCACGGTCGCCTCGACGTCCTGGTGCACCGAGGTCAACCGGTGGTAGCTCAGTGACGCGAGGTAGCTGTCGTCGAACCCGACTACCGACACCCGCCCGGGGACCGCGACGTCCTGCTGGGCGAACACGGCGAGGAGTCCGGTGGCGCACTGGTCGCCACAGCAGACGACGGCGGTTGGCAGTGATTCGCGAGCGACGAGCGTGCGGGCCGCCGTGGCGCCGCCCTCCTCGGTGAAGCCGGACGGGACGACGTCGACCTCGTCGTCGAGGCCGCAGGCCGCCATCGCCTCGCGGTAGGCCGTGGCACGGTCACGGCCGACCAGCCCGTCCTCGCCGCCGACGTAGGCGATCCGGCGGTGCCCGAGTGCGACCAGGTGCTCGACGGCCGCGCGGAGTCCGCCGGTCTCGTCGACGTGCACGTTGTCGGCGTAGGGCGCGTCCGTCCACTCGCCGAGCAGGACGACGGGGACGAGGCGGCTCGCTTCCTGGAGCGCGGTCGTGTTCGGGTCCGGGTTGAACACGACGAGGGCCTCGACACGCTCGCCGAGCAGGTCGGCCACGACTTCGTCCGTCGAGCGGTCCGCATCAGCCGGCCCGAGCGCGACGCCAAAGCCCTGCTCGGCGGCACGGGCGAAGAGCCGCTCGACGAACCGGACCTGGAACGGGTTCCGCATGCTGAACACAGCACCGATGAGCCGGGTCCGCCCCTCACGCAGGAGTCGAGCGGACGTGTGCGGCCGGTACCCGAGCTCGGCGGCTGCGGCGAGGATCCGTTCGCGTGACCCAGCGCTTGGGCCGGGCGCTCCGCGGAGCACGAGCGACACGAGCTGTCGGGACATCCCGACGTGCTCGGCCACGTCGCGCATCGTGGGCAGACGCCCCGATCCACAGGGGCGCCGCCCCAGGTCGCCAGTCTCCGTCGTCACGCTGCGATCTTCCCACGAGCACCGGGCCGGCACCTCGCTGACCGCGCACGGCGGGCCTTCTGGCGGTGATGCGACGTCGGAACCGCGACCCGCTCTTCCGCTGATCGTCTCCGGTAGTCGCTCGGGACCGACCGGTAATCCGCTGGAACGCGGTACTCAACGCGAGATCGAGCACCTGCTGACCGTGCGGCGGGACGCGGACGCCTGACCCGCGAAGTCGAGGAGGCGCGGACCGGGTCAGACCTCGCCGCGCCTCCTGCGGTGCAGTCGCGTCAGACGTCCGTGGTGACGCTCTTCGACTCCCAGGCGTCGATGTCTGCGCCGAGCGCCGCGAGCGCCTTGCGGACGGTCGGCACCGCGTCGGAACCGAGCAGGAGCAGGTACGGCAGCGCACTACCGTCGACCGCGTCAACGAGGACCGTCGCCGCCTTGGCGGGGTCGCCCGGCTGCGTGCCGTGCGTCGTGTCGTTCTCCTTGCGGCGCTTGCCTGCGGTACCCGCGTAGTCGTCGATCACGGTGTCGGACTGGGTCAGGGACCGTCCGGAGAAGTCGGTGCGGAACGCTCCCGGCTCGACCACGGTCGCGGTGATGCCGAGCGGTGCGACCTCGGTGCGGAGTGCCATCGTGAGCTGCTCGATCGCTGCCTTTGCGGCACCGTAGTAGCCCGAACCCGGCCCGGTCGTCCGGGCGCCGATCGACGAGAAGTTGACGATGGTTCCCGAGCGACGGGCGCGCATGCCGGGCAGGACGGCCTTGAGGGTCCGGACCGTGCCGTGGACGTGCGTGTCGAACAGTCGGGCGACGTCGGCATCGTCGCCTTCCTCGACGGCGGCGCGGTAGCCGTAGCCGGCGTTGTTGAGCAGGACGTCGACGCCGCCGAAGCGGTCCTCGGCGGCGCGGACGGCCGCGCGGACGCTGTCCGGGTCGGTGACGTCGAGGGTGGTCGCGAGCGCGGTGTCGGGGTACTGCTCTTCGAGGTCGCGCACCTTCGCGGCGTCGCGTGCGGTGACGACGACGTTGTGGCCGCGTGCGAGGGCCTCATCGGCGAAGGCTCGGCCGAGGCCGCTGGACGTTCCGGTGATGAGCCAGGTGCTCATGGGTGTTCCTCTCGTGTTCGGACTGGTGCTGGTGTCGCTCGGGCCGGAGACGGTCAGACCGCTGCCTGCTCGCGGATCTGCTCGAGCGCGTCGTTGAAGCCGTCGCCGCAGCTGCTCGACCCCGCGAGCTTGCCGACCGACACCTCCGCCAGCGGCTTCCCGATGACGACGTCGGGGACGGCATCGGCGAAGTCCTGCTGGTAGCCGAGCGATGTCTCGTTCGTCGCCGTCGGGGTGACCGTCACGTCGGCGATGTCACCATCGGCGATCGTGACCGCGACGTCGAGGTGGCTCGGAAGGCCGCCGTACTCGCCGGTGGCCTCGTAGTCGCCGTCACGGTAGTCGGCCTCACCGGCGGCGGCGGCGCCGCTGGTGCTCGTTCCGCCTTCGCGATCGCTCGTGCCGGAGGTCGGTGAGTTCGTCGTCGTCGTACCGGCGTCGCCCGTGGAGCACCCCGCGGTCAGGCCGATGACGGTGGAGGCCGCAGCGAGGGCGGTCAGGGTCCGGATCCGGTTCGTGGTCGCCATGGCATCCATGCAAGTCCGAGAGCTCATGACGTGGGGGGTTCCGCTGTTCCCCCTCTCGTGTCGAGTGCGTCGGGGCGCCTCAGGCGTGGAGCTCGCCGGGGAACTCGGGCGACGATTCGAGTCGGCCGGTGGCCGTCACTCGTGCCCACTCGACACCGCCGGCGTCCGCGGTCGGCCGGTCGACGAAGAACAGCGCCGTCGCCCACGCGTCTGCGACGGCAGCGGAGGGAGCGACCGCCCACGTCGCGACGATCTCGTCGGTCGGCCTTCCGGTACGCGCGTCGACGACGTGGTGCAGGTCCCGCCCCCACCGGCGTCGGTTCGTCGCGGAGGCGCAGATCGCCGCGTCCGTCAACACGGCGACGCCGACGACGCGCTCCGGATCCGACGGGTGCTCGAGCCCGACGCGCAGCCGGTCGGGGCCGCGGACAGCCATGTCACCGCTGCCGTCGACGACGAATGCCGTGTGCCCGTCGTCGCGTAGCAGACGATCGAGCCGGTCGACCAGGTACCCCTTGCCGACTGCCCCGATGTCGAGGGTCACCGGCCCATCAGTGACCAGGACAGGTCCGTCGCGGCGGACGTCGGTCCACCAGCGGTACGGGTGCGGGGCGACGGGCGGTGGATCGACGGGTCGGAGTGAGTAGCTGGCGTCGTACCCGAGGGCCTCGAGGTCCGCGCCGACGAGCGGGTCGACCGCCCCGTCGGTCACGTCCTGCAGCGTGTCGTAGAGGTCGAAGAGCGCCGCGTCCTCGGCAGGGAAGGCGAATACCCCACCGTCGTCGGCGCATCGCATCCGAGTGACGAGCGAGTCGCTGCGGAATCGTGACCACGTGCGGTCGAAGTCCTCGACCGCGTCGAGGATGGTCGCGCGGGTACTCGATCTGATCGGCTCCGTGGCGTCCAGCTGCCAGTGGGTGCCGATCCCTTCGAAGACGAAGCGGCGATCGGTGTTCACACCGTTCCGGTCGTGTCCGTCGTCGCGCCGATGGCAGCGGCAGCCTCGCTTGCGGCGATGCTGCCGAGCAACCGGACGCGCTCATCGCTGGGTGAACCGGGCACGGTCGTGTACCCGTACATCGTCCATCCGGGGCTGTCCGGTAGCTGCATCGCTTCGAACGCCACCTCGACGTCGCCGACTGCGGGGTGGTGCAGTCGCTTCGTGCCGGATCGGTGGAAGTGGACGTCGTGCGCGGCCCAGCGGCGGCGGAAGTCGTCGCTGCGCGTGACGAGCTCGCCGACGAGGTCGGTCAGGTCACGATCATGCGGGTTCTTCCCGGCGTGACTGCGCATCGAGGCGACGAGGCTCGAAGCACCCTGTTCCCAGTCGACGTAGAAGTTCCGCGACGCCGGGCTCAGGAACGTGAAGCGGGCGTTGTTGCCCTGGTTCGCAGGGTCGTCGAGGAGAGGGGAGAGCAGTGCGCGGCCGAGGGCGTTCGTCGCGATGACATCGCTGCGGCGGTTCTGGACGATAGTCGGCGTGCCGGTGATCGTGTCAAGGAAGCGCTGCAGGCTCGGGCGGACGACATGGTCGGTCGATTTCGGCGTGCGTCGTCGCACCGGGACGGGGGAGTCCGCGCGGGCGAGGTCGAACAGGTGGTCGGTCTCGGCCTCGTCGAGCTGCAGTGCGCGGGCCAAAGCGTCGAGGACCTCGTCGGACACCCCGGCCAGGTGGCCACGTTCCATCTTCGCGTAGTAGTCGGAGCTGACCCCGGCGAGCATCGCCAACTCTTCACGTCGGAGCCCGGGCACACGTCGACGTCCACCACCGACGATGCCTGCGCGCTCCGGGGTGATCCGGGCACGCCGACTCTGCAGGAAGTCGCTGATCTCCGTGCTGTGCTCGGAGCCGTCACTCGCGGGGCGGTGATCCTGGTCCATCCCGACACGCTACGCGCCTTCGCCGGCGCGAAGGAGGGACCGCTGGTACACGGAAAGCCTGTCACTGTCGCTCGATGGCGCAGCGCGATGGACTGTCGTCCATGACCGCTGCCCCCGACACTGCACCCACCGCGACAGCACGACCCGAGTCCCCATCCGTGGTGCACCGGACAGTCGTCCTGGCCATCGTCCTCGTCAGCTACTTCATGATCGTCCTCGACAACTCGATCATCTTCACCGGGCTGCCCGCGATCCAACGCGGAATGGACCTGTCACCGACGGCTCTGTCGTGGGTGCAGAACGCGTACACGCTCGTCTTCGGCGGCCTGCTGCTGCTCGGTGCACGGGCCGGCGACCTCCTCGGACGCCAGCGGGTGTTCGTCATCGGCCTCGCGCTGTTCGGGCTCGCGTCGTTGCTCGTCGGGACGGCGCAGAACGAGGCGTGGATCATCGCCGCCCGGGCATTCCAGGGCATCGGTGCGGCCGTCGTCGCGCCGTCGTCGCTCTCCCTCATCACCTCGACGTTCCCGGCCGGACCGGAGCGGACCCGAGCCGTCTCGCTCTACGGCACCACCGCTGGAGTGGGCGCGAGCTTGGGCATGGTGGTCGGGGGAGCGCTCGCGGGGTTGGTCTCGTGGCGTGCGGGATTCTTCATCAACGTCCCGATCGCCGTGGTGATGATCGTCCTCGCCGTCCGGTACCTCCCGCAGATCGCGCCGACGCGCGGACGCTTCGACCTGCTCGGCGCCATCACGTCGACCCTCGGCATGGGCGCACTCGTGTACGGCATCGTGAACGGCGGCGACCGCGGGTGGGGCGCGACGGCGACCCTTCTGCCGATCGTCGCCGGCGCGGTCGTCCTCGCGGTGTTCGTGCTCAACGAGTGGCGCGCGGTCCACCCGATCATGCCGCTCCGCCTCTTCGCCGACGCCGGCAGATCCGGTGCTGCGGTCGCCCGACTGCTGTTCGCCGGGACCGGTATCGCGTTCTTCTTCTTCACGACGCAGTTCCTGCAGGGCGTGTACGGCTGGTCCGCGCTCCAGGCCGGCATCGCGTTCCTCCCGATGACGCTCCTCCAGTTCGCCGTCTCGCTGTTCGTCCCCCGCCTCACCCGCCGGTTCGGCAACGCGGCCCTGGTCGCGGTCGGGATCGCCATCGTCCTCGTCGCCGTGCTCTGGCTCAGTCGGATCACACCGGACGTCGGCTACCTCGCCGGGTTCGCCGGCCCGCTCGTCCTCTTCGGCATCGGGCAGGGACTCTGCTTCGGACCGCTGACCGCAGCCGGGATCGCGGGCGCACCGGCCGAGGACGCCGGCGCTGCCTCCGGCCTGGTCAACACGGCACACCAGCTCGGATCCACGCTCGGCGTCGCCGTGCTCACCGCGGTCGGCGCCGGCGCGGCGAGCCTCTCCGGCCGCATTTCGGATGCCTACACCGGCGGCGCAGTCATGCTCGGGATCGCACTCGTCGCGATACTGGTGCTCGTGCTGCCGTCAGACCTCCGTGCGCGTCGTCGCCCCGAGAGCCGTCCCTGAACACGTCGGAGATCACGAGACCGGGTCGCCGGTCGGCGGCTCCTCCGACCGTGCGGGTGCACCGGGCACCGCTCGCTCTGGCAGCCAGATCGTGAACGTCGACCCGGCACCAGCGCGACTCGTCAGCCGGAGGCGGCCCTCGTGACTCTCGACGATCTGACGTGCGATCGACAGCCCGAGCCCGGTCCCCGTCGAACGATGCGTCTCGTCGGCACTCCGGAAGAACCGGTCGAACACGCGGGCACGTTCGTCCTCGGCGATGCCGGGCCCCTCGTCACGCACCGCGATCCAAGCCCAGCCGCGGCTGCTCCCGACACCGATGATGATGCTCGAACCAGTCGGCGCGAGCCGGACGGCGTTCGACAACAGGTTGCCGAGCGCCCGGGCGAGCGCATCCGGTTCGGCGAAGACGAGGGGGCCACCGTTGATGCGCTCGTGCACGCACAGGTCACGCCGGTCCGCCAGCACGCGGTACTCGGAGGCCACGGCCCGTGCGAGCTCGGCGACGTCGACATCCCGGTCGGTGAACGCTTCGGAGCGTGCGCGCGCCGTGGCGAGGAGGTCCTCGAGCAGCCGGGTCATCCGGTGCGTCGACTGCAGCACCACCGTCGCGGCGGCGCGGCGTTCCTCCGGCGTCGCATCGTCGTCGGCGAGCACGGCCTCGACGTTGGACTGCACGACGGCCACCGGGTTGCGGAGCTCGTGTGAGACGTCCTCGACGAGCATCCGTTCCGCCCGGAACGCGCTGTCGAGCCGGTCGAGCATGCCGTCGATGGTGTCCGCGAGCGTGTGCAGTTCGTCCGGCGGCCCCGATGCGTCGATGCGCCGGGACAGATCTGTCGCGGTGATCTCCTGCGTCGCCTTCGCGATGGCGTCGACGGGGCGGAGCGCTCGTCCTGCGACCCACCACCCGATCACGAGACTCAGCGCGAACATCACGACCAGGGCAACGATCGAGTACGTCTGCAGCGACTGCAGCGACGCGTAGTTGACCGCTCGCTGCACCGTCTCGAGGTCCGCTACCTGGAACTGCTCGCCGGGCTTGTAGACGATGGTGCCGTCGGCGGTCTTGTAGAACTTCTTGATCGTCACCGGGTTGAGCGGCGCGGCGCTGACCGTGCTCGAAAGCGCGACGTAGACTGCGGCCAGCGCTGCGGCCGTGATGCCGAAGAGGACCGCGCTGTATGTCAAGGTGAGGCGTATCCGGATGGTGCGCGCCCAGGTTGGGAGCCTCAGGAAGCGTCGGTCGCCGAACTCGCGACGCGCACGATCGAGCGCGGTCACGACACTGAGCCGATCGCCGGCGACCCCAGGACCTCATGCTCGACCGGAGGCGCGAGGTCGCGGAGCCGGTAGCCGCGGCCGACGACGGTCTCGATCGCCGGGTCCTCACCGTCGACGGTGAGCTTCCGGCGGAGCGTCCCGACGGTGACCCGGACGGTCTGCGTGAACGGGTCGGCGTTCTCGTCCCACACGTGCTCGAGGAGTTCTTCGGCGGGGACGACGTACCCGATCCGACCCAGCAGGTAGCGCAGGACGCCGAACTCCTTCAGCGTGAGGGCGAGTTCGCGGTCGCCGCGTCGGGCGAGTTGCCGGGCGGTGTCGAGGACGATCGGACCGTCGACGAGCACCGACGATGCCGCCTCGCCGGCGCGGCGGGTGAGCGCGCGCATCCGCGCCGTCAGCTCGACGAGTGCGAACGGCTTGACGAGGTAGTCGTCGGCACCGAGGTCGAGCCCGCGCACACGGTCCCGCAGCTGTCCACGAGCCGTGAGCATGAGGATGCGCGGGCCGACGTCGATGACGTCCGTCGCGGCTCCGGGCTCCTGGCCGGACGGGGAGGACGAAACGGCGACGAGCCGGCCGGAGCGAATGTCGTCGGCCAGGTCGAACCCGGTGCCGTCGGGCAGGTTCACGTCGAGCAGGACGATGTCGTACTCGGTGACCGCGAGCTTCTCGCGAGCATCGGCCAGCCGGAGTGCGGTGTCGACGGCGTAGCCCTCCCGCTGGAGGGCGACACGCAGCGCGCTGACCAGTCCGGCCTCGTCCTCCACCAGCAGCACTCGCATGGAGAGAACCTAACCGCGCGTGCTGCGCAGCAACAGGGACTGCCGGAACACCCTTTTCGGTCGGGTTTCGCTCCGGCTTCCCGTCGTTTTCGCACCCGCGGACTGGAGTGGGACCACACGAACGACAGGAGGACCACCCATGACCGACGCAGCACACGCAGCACCGTTCCCGTCCGCAGCAGCCGTCCTCGAACGGGCACTCTTCGAGGTCAAGCACGTCGTCGTCGGACAGGACGCAATGGTCGAACGGATGATGATCGGCCTGCTCGCCCGCGGCCACGTCCTGCTCGAAGGCGTCCCCGGAGTCGCGAAGACCCTCGCCGTCCGCACCCTCGCCACCGTCGTCGGCGGCGACTTCGTCCGCCTGCAGTTCACGCCCGACCTGATGCCGTCCGACATCGTCGGCACCCGGGTCTGGCGACCCTCCACCGAGACCTTCGACGTCGAACGCGGCCCGGTGTTCGCGAACCTCGTCCTCGCCGACGAGATCAACCGCGCCCCCGCGAAGGTGCAGTCAGCGCTCCTCGAGGCGATGGCGGAACAGCAGGTCTCCATCGGCGGGCAGACGCACCGGCTCCCGGACCCGTTCCTGGTGCTCGCGACACAGAACCCGATCGAGAACGACGGCGTCTACCAGCTGCCCGAGGCGCAGCGGGACCGGTTCCTGCTCAAGGTCGACGTGGACCACGCCGACGAACTCGAGGAACTCACCATTGTCCAGCGGATGAGTGCCGCGCGACCCGTCGCGCATCAGATCCTGACGATCGACGAGGTCCGCCGGCTGCAGGCCGAGGCGGAGCGGGTCTTCGTGCATCATGCCGTGGCGATGTATGCGGTGCAGCTCGTGATGGCTACCCGTCACCCGCACCGGTACGGCATCCACACCCTCGACGGCGTCCTCGAGTACGGAGTCAGCGCCCGTGGCTCCCTCGGCCTCGTCGCGGCCGGACGCGCCCTCGCACTCCTCCGAGGTCGTGACTACGTCCTCCCGGGCGACGTCGCCGACGTCGCCTCGGACGTCCTCGCGCACCGTCTGGTGCTCACCTTCGACGCCGTCGCCGACGGTGTCGACCCCCGGACCGCGGTCGACGCCGTGCTGCAGGTCGTGCCGCAGCCCCGCGTCGCGAGCTCCGGGGACCCGAACGCGGTCGCGGCGGGTGACGGAACGCAGTACCCCCCAGCTGCGCAACCCCCCGCCGCGGCCGCTTCCACCGCCGAGCACGCAGCCGCGTGGCCGGACGACGGCGGCCGCCGATGACCGAGGACCTCGCGTTCCGACGCCTCGAACTCACCGTCCGACGTCGCATCGACGGTGCGTTCCAGGGCGACCACCAGGGTCTGACCATCGGCACCGGCAGCGACCCCGAGGAACTCGTTCGGTACCAGCCGGGCCACGACGTCCGCCGGATCGACTGGAACGCCAGCGCACGCGCCGGCGAGCCCTACGTCTGGCTCACCCGCGCGGAGCACGCGCTCGAGACCTGGGTGCTCGTCGACCGGACGCCCAGCATGGCGTTCGGCACCACGACTCGTGAGAAGGCCGACGTCGCCACGTGGATCGCCGCAGCCGTCGGACTGCTCACGCAGGGCGGCGGCGACCGGGTCGGCATCGGCCTCGTCGGACGAGACGGCGTCCACTGGCAAGCTCCCGGGTCCGGACGGATCGCCGCACGGCGCATGCTCCGCGCTCGGGACCACGACCGCGACGGCGTCTCCACCACCGACCTCGCCGTGGCGCTCGCCCGGCTCGCTGCGCAGGCGCCCCGGCACGGACTCCGCGTGATCGTCTCCGACCTCCTCGATCCCGCGGGGGAACCGGCCGGGCCCTTCGGGTGGGAAAGACCGCTCCGGAAGCTCGCCGCCCGACACGACGTCATCGTCGTCGAGACAGTGGACCCGAGGGAACTCGAACTCCCGGACGTCGGTGATGTGCTGCTCACCGACCCCGAGTCCGGCACCCAGCGCGAAGTCTCCACGTCCGACCGCCGCATCCGCGATGCGTACGCCGCGGGAGCCGCGGCGTACCGGGCCGCGACCGCGGCGGCCGTCCGGAGCACCGGCGCCGACCACCTCGTGCTCCGCACCGACGACGACCTCGCACGCGTGCTCACCCGCTTCGTCCACCGTCGGCACCGCACGCCGACCCGCCCCGCACGGAGGACCCGATGACCTTCACCACTCCCTGGCTGCTCCTCGCCCTGATCCCGGTCGCAGCGCTCGCCCTCGCCTACGTGCTCGTGCAGCGCCGCCGGCAGCGGTACGCCGTCCGGTTCGCCACCCTGCCGATGCTCGACAAACTCGTCCCGAAGCGACCCCGCTGGCGCCGGCACCTGCCCGCCGCGCTCGTCCTGCTGGGGCTGGGTAGCCTCGGCGTCGCCGCTGCGCAGCCCCAGGTGGACATCCGCGTGCCGTACGAACGCGCGACGGTCATCGTCGCGATCGACACATCGGGGTCCATGCAAGCCGACGACGTCGAACCGAACCGACTCGAGGCCGCGAAGTCCGCCGCCGAGCAGTTCGTTGCCGAGATGCCCGAGACGTTCAACGTCGGCGCGATCAGCTTCGCCGGCGGTGCCGAGGTCATCGCACCGGCCACCGAGGACCACGACGCGGTACGCGACGCTATCGCCGCGATGGACGACGGCGGTGGCGGAACCGCGATCGGCGATGCCGTCATCGAGGCCGTGGACGAGGTCAACCGGCTGAGCGACGACCCCGCGTCCGACGGGGAACCGTCGCCGACCCCATCAGCCGGCGCCGAAGCCGAGCGCATCCCGGCACGACTCGTGCTGCTCTCCGACGGTGCGAACACCGCTGGCCGGGACCCGTCGACAGCGGCCGAAGCCGCCCGCGAAGCCGGTCTGCCGGTCTCGACCATCGCGTACGGCACCGCCGACGGCGTCGCGAACCTCTGGGGCGGACAGCAGTCGGTTCCCGTCGACGAGACCACGCTCCGACAACTCGCCGACGATACCGACGGGCGCTTCTACCGCGCCGAGAGCACCGACGAGCTCCGCAACGTCTACCAGGACATCGGATCGTCCATCGGGTGGCACGTCGAACCCGTCGACATCACGCCGTACGTCGCGCTGCTCGGCATGCTCCTCGCCCTCGTCGCCGGCGCGCTTTCGCTCCGCTGGTTCTCCCGCATCATCTGACCGACAAGGACAGCTCATGACCAACCAGCCGAACGGCATCGGACAGCCCCGAGGCCCGCAGACATGGATCGACGGACCACCAGACGCACCACCGACCGGACTGGAGGCGCCCCCCACCCCCACACCGCGCCTCCAGTCCGCCTTCCCCACCACCCCAGGTCCGCAGCGGGCCCCCGCCGGCGCGACCGGACCCACCAGGCCGCGCCCGCGGCGACGGCGGTGGTCCGCCGGGATCCTTGTCGCCGCGATCGCACTCGGCGGAGCCGCCGGCACCACCGGCGCTCTCCTCGTCACCCCCGACGCGACCACCGCACCGACCGTGTTGCAGCAGACGCAGCAAGCGCCGTCGACCACCTCGACGCAGAGCGACGCGGAGGCAGCCGCGCAGCGGATGCTCCGCAGCGTCGTCCAGGTGCGAACGTCCTCAGGGTCAGGATCCGGTTTCGTAATCGACGACACCGGTCATGTGATGACGAACCACCACGTGATCGACGGCGCCGAGCGCGTGTCCCTCATCCTCCCTGACGGCGACGAGGTCCCTGGACGAGTCGTCGGCAGCGACGAGGACAGCGACATCGCCGTCATCGAAGCGCAGGGCCTCTCCGTCCCGGCGGTCGAGCTCGGCGTCAGCGGCAACCTCCGCATCGGCCAGCAAGTCATCGCCGTCGGATCGCCGCTCGGGTTGAACGGCACCGTCACATCGGGCATCGTCAGCGCACTCGACCGCACCTCGCAACGCTCGACACAACCGCTCGTGCAGACCGACGCATCGATCAACCCCGGGAACTCCGGCGGGCCGCTCGTCGACCTCGACGGCCGTGTCGTCGGTGTGAACAGTTCGATCGCGACCCTCGGCTACAGCTCCGGGAACATTGGCATCGGCTTCGCGATCCCCGTCGATGACGCCGCTCGAATCGCGACGGACATCATCAACGGGTGACCTGCCAACGGCTCGTGCAGCCGTTATTCGTCGTCTGTCAATGGTCGCCCTCTGCCACAGGAGAACCCTTTGTGTG
This sequence comes from Curtobacterium sp. SL109, assembly GCF_026672405.1. NCBI lineage: Bacteria > Bacillati > Actinomycetota > Actinomycetes > Micrococcales > Microbacteriaceae > Curtobacterium > Curtobacterium sp. SL109. The sequence continues at coordinate 35,947 of NZ_JAPPRB010000001.1, read as the reverse complement.
CTCCAAGCCACCGGGCGCCAAGGCGCTCTCCTGCGCAGAACCGGTGTATCCGCAGGCTACGCAGGCCACGACAGACACGGCGCGATCCGAACCCCACACGCCCGCCGGTAGCAGTGCGACCGGATGCCCGCAGGACGGGCAGGAGGTCGTCCTGAGCATCTCGCGGCGAGGTTCTGGGTAATGGAGGTCTCTGGGCTGGTCCAACGTTCCGCTGGCGATCGTCTCCGCCGGGGTCTCCCCATGCTGCGAGACGTAGGCATCGGTGAAACGCTGTAGATGAACAAAACCCCACGCCTGCGCCGTGGTCATGATGTCGCCGTCGTGAAGGCGAAGCGCCTGGTGAACGGCGTCTAAGCGATGATGCAGGACGAACTGCCGCGGCGAGAACCCGGTCTGCGCGCGGAGGGCGCTTCGGAGTTCGCTCTCGCTCACGTATGCCGCTTCCGCAAGTGCTGCTGCGTCGATGACACCGGTCGCGTCAGCGTCGATACGCTGCCGGACAGCTGTCAGGAGCTCACCGTTGGACCGTGCTGTGAGATCCATCGAGGACCTTCCGGGAGCGAAGGCTCCATCGGTCGTGCTCAGGGCGACTCGGGCGAACATCGGCGGCGCTATGGCGCACTTCCGACGTCACTATAGGTCGGATCAGACCGTTCCAGAAGCCCCGCGGAGTCGAGAGCCGCCGGCGAGGATAGAAGCGATCCGTGCCGTGAGCTCGTCGATGAACACTGGAAACGTCTCTTCGAGGACATCGTCCGAGGCTTGCATCGCCATCACAGGGATTCCCGTGCCGAGGACGAAGCCCGCCGTCGCAGCGCAGCCGTTGTCATCGATGGTCGGAACATCGACGACGTCGCTCGAGCGCACCTGGCCGAGCACTGCGGAGTAGTGCAGCACGGCGTCAGCAACGTCGTCTGAGACAAGGACCGTCCACGACCCGTAGGCGAGGTGCTTCATGACGATCCTCCGTCCGGGCCTAACGGGACGCGATCGATCCCTACTGACTCACCCTAGAAAGGACGCTGATCCGTGCTCACGCAGGTTGCATGATGTGGACAACAACCGTCACTCGACCACGCCGATAATATAGATTATGTCAGTTTAGCGTTGGCGGCTACAGCCAACTTCCAGGTCGGTCCCCCTCCTCGACCAGGGCGGCTCGCGAAGATCTCTTATGCGTGTAGCGTTCAGCGCCCCTTCACCGGGCAATTTTGCGGGATAGGCTTACGGGAATCCCCAGGTCAAGCGGCACATGGCCAAGTTGTCGCGGTTGACACTCCGCTCCTTGCGCCGGTGAGCGACCGGCTGGCGGGCTTCAATCTTGCTCCGATCAGTCCCCCCTCATGAGGACAGCGGCGAACTTCAGAACCCGTATAGGGTTCGCTCACCCTTCTCAAAGGGACTCTCAACGAGGCGGGGAAACATGCGCGCTCAGCGTCGCCGTGGACGGTCACGGCAAACCATCATCACCATTGCAGCGGTCGGGGCTTGCATCGCGGCAACTACGATCACCGCCCTGCCCGCGGCAGCCTTGACGTCAACAACGAATACCGATTCGTCTGCTTCTGGTCTCGCGGCGTCAGTAGCGGCGCAGGTGTTCCCAAGCGGGACTACCACCGCAGTGGTTGCAGCTTCGACTCCGACTACCGTCGGCCAAGCGGCGACGTTGTCCGCCGAGACGGGCTCGGCGCTCTTCATCAGTGACTCCACTTCCGACGCGACAGCGGTCTTGTCACGTCTGCAAAAGGCATCGGTGCAGCACATCGCCCTTGCGGGAGGCACGACGCCGTTCTCCGGTTCGTTCCTGTCCCAGCTTGCGGCCGCGGGCGTCACGGTCGACAGCAACCTGTCCGGTGCCACCCCGCTCGCGTTCGACACCGCTCTGGTTTCGGCGAAGGCGCCGCGAGGATCGTTGTTGCGGACTCTCGGAACCCGGTTGACGTTGCAGTCGCCACGAACCTGGCTGTCAGTAGCGGCTTCGCGCTCGCTCTCGTCGACGGTACCGAGGCGGATGCAGACCTGGCTTCGTTCTTCTCGAACAATGCAGCTGTACCCATCTCCGTGTACGGCGACGCAAGCGAGGTGACGGACCATGTGAGCGACCAGCAGGCGTCGCAGTTCGACATGATCACCACCGAAGACCCTCTGGGCACGCAGATGCAGGCCGTGGATCAGATCGTCGCCACCGGACGGAAAGCCAACCGCATCTACGCGACACCATCTGACTCTCTCGCTAGCGTCGCCATCAACGCCCTGCTCGCTCGAGCAAAGAACGGCGTCTCCGTTCTCGCCGGCCCCACTGCAGCGATCAGCACTGCCGGCACGCCCGCAGCCACGGATCTGAAACTCTGGGGCACAGAAGCTGACTCAGTCACCCTCACTGGAGTCAACGTCACGACCGCTGACACCACTGCCCTGTCGAAGTACCCGACGACCGCCCGCAACGCGGCTCCAGCGTGGCGAGTCACGGACACAAGCGTGACGACCACGAACTTCAAGGTCACGTTCACCGCGTACACCGGTGCGACAAAGTACGTGGCGTACGACCTCTTCGGCAACACCGTCGGATCTTCTACGACACCGAGCATCACGATTACGGGTAACCCAGTCTCGGTTGCTATCGCGGCGCAGAACTCGTCCGCGAAAGAACTCAAGCGGATGGAGTTCGACCTCAACCGCTACTTGGACGCATCAGACCGGGAGTCCGCCGTGGTGACATCCACGGTGGACGGCTCGAAGGTCGGAGTGTTGCAGATCCTCGGCACGCTATCGGCTCCTCGCACGATCACGCGAACGATGACAGATCCTTTCGACCCATCGGTAGCACCTGTCACAACGACCATCGCAACGACATGCTCGAAGACGTTCACCGACTCCGGACTGGACACGACGAAGCAGTATTCCTATGACGTCGTAACCGAAGGCGGTGTCGACAACCAGGCGTGCAAGTCAACTGCGTCCGCAACGCCGGATCAATCGACGTCCCTGCAGACGCAGGGCGCGGGAGTCATTGTCCCGTCGACGACTTACCCTGCGACAGCGGCTGCTCGGGCCACCACCTCCGCCACCGCGAGAACCGCTGCCAGTGCGTCGCACGCAGCAATGCCGACCATCACGGACACCCAGCTGATGGAAGCCATGAGCAAAGTCTCACCGCGTGCGACCTTGATGGCTCAGACGCGGGCGGGTGGCGCTACGGCCCTCAAGAAGCAGCTCGCGACCACTGCCGCGGCGGCCGGCCCCAACTATGAGGTCCGCTGGTTCGGGTTCATCCAGGGTGGCGGAAAGTATGTGCCCCTGCTCACTCCCGACGAAACCCGACCGTTCTTGATGTTCGGAGGGGACAATCACGGGCCCGGGCACCCAGACGGCTCCCACCGCATCCAAGCCGACATCCAGTTCTACTTCCAGAACAGCCCCCAGTCGATCGAGCTGGTTCCTAACGTGGGCGACAGTCACGAGTACTACTGCTCCCGGCCTGACCTCTCCGGGTGCAAGCTAGCGGCGACGAAAAACGCTGGGACTGCCGGCATCAGCCTGACGTCTTCGTCCATCTCAGGTTCGGTAGGCATCGCGCAGCTCCGCATCCACAGCGCGCTGCCGTTCATCCCAAGCCCGCCTGAGCCCGCGATCGACGTCGACATGCGCTTCCGCCTCCAGCCCGGCAACTCCACCATGGTGGGATATCACGACGCGATGCCTACGCACGAGGTGTACTCCGGACTGCTGCCCGGCGACTTTGCACGCGACTACCTCGCGCCCGAGAAGGGACTGCGCTGCTTGTTCCCGCAGCCGTCCTTCCTCGGCTGCCAGGTACATCTCAACCGATCGCTGTGACAACATGACATCGGCGGGGTGGGGTCCGGTGGAACGTCACCCCGCCGATTCGCACGAAAGGACACGACAGTGGGATCCCGCGATACCGCCGACCGGCGAACGGCTCTGCGCCTGACCGTTGGTTTGGCTGCAGCAGCGGTGCTGATACTCATCGGCACGGTCCTTTGGACGCGAGTCTTCCCAAGCGACGTCATCACTCTCCCGCCGTCAGCAAGCCCAGAAGCGAAATGCCCCACTGGGTCGACGGTTGAAGTTCAAGACCTGGCACAACACCGCTGGCAGAACTGCGACCTCGTCGACGGGCAAGTCAAATTCCCAGACGGATCAATCGTCACAGTGGCAGAGTTCGGCGGTTCCAGCGGACTCGACCTCGGCCAAAACGCTCCACGGTATTTCGTCGAGAACCTCGGTAACTACGGCGTGATCGCTGTCCGTCGGTACGAAGGTGAACTGACCTACTGGGGTCCAAGCAAGGGCCAAGCGCTTGTCAAAGGTCGCGCGAGCAAGGTCTGATGTCTAAGCGGTCACGCTCATCCCTTCCACAGCTGATCGGCTACCGCACACCTCTGCACCGGATCCGGTACCCGCGGAAATCCGGGGATCCGGGTGTCTCAATAGACCCGCCCGGACAAATGCCCGGTTACGGCCCCTCATGTGAGACCCTGCCGGGATGGCTGGCCAACTCGTCGGGTACGCACGCGTCTCCACCGACGCGCAGGACCTCACCGCGCAACGTGAAGCGCTGATCGCTGCCGGCGTCGCACCCGAACGGGTCTACGTTGACCATGGCCGCTCCGGCACGAACAGGGCCCGCCCGGGACTGGAGAAGGCGATCGAGGCGTGCTGGCCTGGTGACACGCTCGTCGTTACCAAGCTTGACCGACTTGCCCGCTCTGCCGTCGACGCCAGCACGATCGCGGCCGAGCTCGCAGCGAAGGACGTGCGTCTGAGCTTCAACGGATCCGTGTACGACCCCCTCGACCCGATGGGTCGGATGATCTTCGGCATGCTGTCGGTGTTCGCTGAGTTCGAAGCGAACCTGGTCAGCGCCCGCACTCGGGAGGGCATGGCCACCGCTCGAGCGAAGGGCCGGCTGAAGGGCCGGAAGCCCAAGCTCTCCGAGAAGCGCGAAGCGCTCCTGGTGTCGATGCACCGATCCGGCGACTACACCTCAGCCGAGCTCGCGGAACTGTTCGACGTCGCCCGCGCTACCGTGTACCGGGCGATCACTCGAGGGAAAGCGAAGGACCAGACCCTCGCACTCCCCCGCATCGACCACTAGCGGTAGCTAGTGAGCGATAGCATCTGCTATCGCACGGTAGCGAATGCTGTCAGATGGGGGCGCCAATGGTGAGGATCGTAGGTCCGGGCGGGGACGAGGCGGACGCCAACGAGCGCCTGAACTGGCAAATGCTGATGCTGCGCTCGGTGGTCGCTCACGATAACCGGGTGAGCGTCCCCGAGATTGCCCGGCCAGGATCGGAGCTCTTGGCGGACGACGAAGCGACGGCACCGTTCCACACGTCCCATCTCGTGCACTACGCGCTCAACGTCTCCAGCGACGCGCTGAGGACGGCGCTGGTTGTCCTAGCTGACGGCCAAGACATTCGAGTCCCGATCATCGGCCTCTACCCGCTCCTGCGGACCGTCATCGAGGGCTCCGCTCTCGCGACTTGGCTGGTCGCTCCTGACGAGCGCCTCGTGCGAGTGAAACGCACCCTCGAGGCTCGACTCTCAGACCTCTCGCACGATGACAGGGCGGTCGTGGTCGCGTCGACACCCGAGCTGACAGACGACGCCGCCGAGAGGTCCGCCAAGCAGAAGATGCGACGCGAGAACTCGAAGCGAGTCCGTTCCGAGAAGCGTCGACTACTCGACCATGCTGCTCGCCTGGGAGTGGAGGTCGACGAGCGAGGCATGCCCGGCTTCGGCCCGATCCTGGAAACAATCGCCCCGGTCATCGGCATGAGCGTCGGCGAGGTCCGTGGCGCGTGGCACTTCGTGTCCGGCCTCACCCATCCGTCGCTATCACGCGCTATCAGCATGGCCAGCGTCGAGGTGAAGGAAAACAACGAAGGCGGCATACTCACTGCGACGATGTCGGCAGACCTAGCAACCGTGGGTCTCGCGCTCGACGCGGCGCTGTTGGGATTCAAGACTGCTCTGGACGTCGTCGCGGTCCGGGGCGGGCAAGAGGACCTCGCTTGGACCGGCGACGATCTTCCCCCCGCGCCGAGGTTTCAGCGGGTCTGGAACGACCGCTAAGCGATGGTGCCCCCGGATTGGGCCGGGGGCACCGAGCCGACGGGCACGTAGAGCGCCGACTTCAAGACACGATACCCGTGCTCCTTGCGACGCAGATAGCCCCTGCTATCGCGTGATACCAGGGGCTATTGCCTGCATGCAGTACATAGCAGGTGCATAGCAGGTGCTAGCAGCCGCTAGCGCGTACTACTCCATGCCGTTGTTCTCGATGTGCTCCATACCGATCTCCATCGCACGCAGCATGATCGCGTGGTTTGGGTACCTGGTTGCCTTGCTGTAGTCGGCGATGCGGTCCCGGAGCGCTTCGTGCCCACGCCAGCGCACGAGGGCCGTCAACGGCGCATCGCCCACGCTCTGCGCCCGCGCCTTCACCGGAGTTGCCGGCTGGGGTGCCGCGGGCGTCTCGGCGGGCAGCGCGTCGGCCGCGGCCCCGAACGCAGCGATCGCGTCGGGATCGGCCTCGGTCTTCTTGTTCCGTGCGATCGGCATCAGCCGTACACCTCCGCGGTGAGCTCCTGGATCTCCGCCCGCGCCTGCTTCGCCTTCGACGCCGGGAGCTCCATCACCCCAAGACCGGGAGCGGCGGCGTCGCGGTAGGCCTTGCGCGAGTACAAAACGGTTTCGAGGGGCTTGACCTGGGGGTACTCCACGATGAACTCGGAAACGTCTTCTGTCTCCGTCTCGTTGTGGTTGGTGGGCGCCTGGCTGAGCAGGCTACGGACCTCCAGGTCCGGGTTGAAGTCACGAGCGGTCGAGATCACCTCGTCGAACTCCTCGAGCGTCTCGACGTCGAACTGGCTGGCACGGAGGACGATGATCATGAGATCCGCAGCGGTCATCGCTGTTCGCATCTCCTGGTTGTCGTCGCCGGCGACGTCGACGATCACGTGGTCGTAGAGCTTGTCGAGATCGCGCAGGGCGGCGTGTACGTTGCCGCGCTTCTCGACGAGCGTCATCGCGGGTTCAACGCCGGCGTCCACTCGACGTGCGTGCCACTTGGCGAGCGATCGCTGCTTGTCGGCGTCGACGAGGATCACGCTCTTGCCCTGATGGGCGAGCGCCGCCCCGATGTTGGTCGCCACGGTGCTCTTGCCCGGGCCCCCCTTGGTTCCTCCTACGAGGGTGATCATCGCAATCCCTTTCGTGTGCCGTTGCTATCACGCACTATCAGTCGCTAGCCCAATCAGCGGACGATAGTGCCTGATAGTAAGATAGCACATGCAAGCACGAGATAGCGCTAGCAGATGCTATTAACGGCTAGCAGTTGGCTACGCAGCCAACTCGAGATCCCGAAGCTGCTGGAGGAGTCCGCGTCGGACGAACCGCATGGCTACACGCGATCACTCGGGATACGGGCGACCCACACGGTCGCCGAGAAATCCCCCGGCGCCTGGCGGAAGCGGGCGAAGTACCACGCCTGCTCGAGGTCAAGGGACCACGACAAGCCCTCCCGGTTCGCTTCCGTCGAGCCCCGGTACGCCACCCGGGTCTCTCGACGTCGTCGCTGGATGACCATGTCCTCGGTGTACTCGGCGAATTCGAACATCGCCCGCCACACCTCGACCGGCACGGGTGAATCACCGAGCCGATACCGCCACATTCTTGGGAGGAAGAACGTCAGCATCCCCGGGGTCAGCGATCCCGAATTGAACCGCTCGACGACCGCCGACTCCGGTACTAGATTGCCGGTCTCGTTCACTAACCGGACGATGCCGGCGACCTCGTCGTCCGACAGCACTAGTTGTGCCCGCGCGGCCATCGCACGTACATCGTTCTCCGCGACCATGTCACTCTCCCCTGCTCATGTTCTTGCTCCGAGGCTAGCCGCGACAGGCGACAGAACCGGGGGTCTTTGCGTCTCTGAACCCAAGAATCCCCTACTGAGACGCCTGACTTGGCGCCCTATAGCGGTAGCACGACGTTTGTTCCCGCGAGCCGCCCATCAAGCAATTGCATCTGCAGGGCTGGAGCGATGGCGGCCGAACTAGAACAAGAAGGCAGACCGGTCAGGATGTGGGCAAGTTGATTCATCCGTCTTCTTTGACCATTCTGACGGGATGACGACTGAGCTTGACGCGGACCAGGTGATCCGGGATGCGACTGCAGCGGTGCGTAAGAAGTTCTCGGACCGGTCCGAGGCGGACGTTGAGCTGGTCGTCCGCGAGGAGCTGGGGAAGCTCCTTGATTGTCCGGTGCAGGATTACCTCCTGGTGCTGACTGAGCGAGCTGCTAAGAAGCGCTCGAAAAAAGACTCACGCTCCTAGATGTGAGCCAGGGTCCGGGTCTGTTTCGTGTGCGAGGTCATAGAACTAGGACTGAAAGGCTGCGACCCGCTCCTTGGCGATCAGGCGAAAATGTCCGGACGGCTGCGGCTCGAGGAATGTGACGACACCGGTGCCGCGTCCGTCGTCGCCGATGACGGAGAACGCTGTCGCGTCGACAGGGCGGATCTCGTTCCTGCTCGACGTGGGCACCGCTCCAGCCAGGCGCTCCATGGCAGCGCCCTCGTTCACTGCCTCCTCGGTCAACCAAAGTCGCCCGCCCGCATCGTCTTCCACCAAGAACTCCGACTGCCTGTTCGAGGACTGGCCGAGATACGGCGCCACGTTGGACACCAGAGACTGTGGGCCGGGCGTGGACGACACCGGTGTCGGCGCGATGCCGGCGAGGTCAGCAAAGAGAGGCTCGAACAGCTGACGTGCGAGCCGCCCACCACCGTCGCTGTTGGTCAGCACGACTGCAGCGATCCCATGGGCAGGGGCGATCGTCAACACACCGGACACTCCTGGCGCACCTCCCCCATGCTCAGCGATCCCGGGCCTCGGTAGCCGCCAGCCAAAACCCTGATGGGAAAGGCCACGGACGGCGTTTCGGTGCGGGAGGTACGGCTTGAGCATGCGCATCGCCGAGGCCTTCGAAAGGAGGCGTTGCCCGGTCGGCGTGACACCTTCCGACAAAAACAGTTGGCCAAGGGTCAAGAGCCCGTTCGCGGACATGGCGAGTTGGTTGCCGGCGGCCGGGTTCGACGGAGGCATGAGCGCCCACTCGCACGACGGACGGAGGGCACTCGAGGCTCCGGGGCGTACATGCCCCATGGCCACCCCGTAGGACGCGGCCTGGCTCGTCGAGAAAGCGACGGCCTCGATGCCGAGAGGGCGGAGCAGGAACTGGCGTAGCGCCTCCTCGTAGGTCATGCCCCGCAGGATCTCGACCAGGCGGCCGAGCACTGCGTAACCAGCGCTGCAGTACGAGAAGCGAAGGCCCGGTGGGCTGTACTGGGTGGCCTGGCTGACAAGATCGCGGACAAACCGATCAAGGGCATCGGGACCCGAGGTGGTGGGCTCCCACAGGTCTCCCTCGAACCCTCCGGAATGCGTCAGGAGATGGTGGAGCGTCATCTCCTCGCTCGCCGTGGCGTCCGCCGTGTGGAACTCCGGCAGGTACGTCTGGACGGGCTCGGCAAGCTCGACGAGTCCGTCGTCGACGAGCTGCATGACGAGCGTCGCGGTGAACACCTTCGTGATCGACTGGATCTGAAACAACGAGCCCGCCTCGACAGGAATTCGCGTGCCCATGTCGAGCACCCCATAGGTGGCGTCCACGGCGTCAGAACCGGACACGAAGGCCACAGACGCGCCCGGAACGCCCTCCTGCCGGGCGAGACGCTCGAGGTCATCCCTGATGCGGAATTGCAGCTCTGCCGCCGTCGTCATGAATCCCCTCACATTGCCCAAGCTGGTACAGCTCCCTGCGGGATCCGCACCGCCCCGCCTGACGTCGAGTCTGGCTTACAACGCGCTAGAGACCGACTCGACCGCCCAGCCATCCCCTATCGGGCCCCGCCCTTCGGCCTCGACCACGCTGTCGAAGTTCGCTAGCTTCAATCATTACTCCTCGGAGGCGCTGTGCTCTCGATCGTCATCGTCCCAGTGGCTCTCATCATCGTGCTGGCCCTGCTCGGGATGGCCATCCTCAGGACTGCCAGAACGAGTCCTACCCAGAAGGGCCAGGATGCTGACGCTGTTCATCGTGCAAAGCTACGGGACGTTCCTAGTTGGCCCCGAGCACGCCGCTGCACTTCGCGCCGGCGAGGGCGCCGGACGTGTCGTCCAGCTGCGCGCCGTCGCCGAACTACCGTTCATCATCTACGCCCCCGACCGCTTGCAGCCGGGGCCCGTCGTCACGACGGGCTGGGGCATCGACGGGGTGCACGAGCATCCTCAGCTGGAGGAGCTGCGTGCGCGCCAGCGCGAGCGGACGAAGAACCTCCCCGGCGTCGACAAGAAACGCTTGGACTGACCCTCGCTTATGCATCGCGCGAAGCTCCTGATATCAGGGTCGTCGTACGTGGGGAGTGTCCGGTAGCCGATCAGCTGATGAGACGGCCGTTCACCTCGGCTCGCCGTGTCGGTGGCCCTCCATCAGGCGGCCACCGTACGGCTCTAGTGCCTCCAACGTGAGTCGTTCGAGCGTCACGACGTCGGTCGTCGCGAACGCGGTCCCGAGCTGCTGAGTGAAGCTTTCATCCCATTGCAACAGCCGACGGAGCAGCCAGCGTCCTGAACCGATCCATCGGCCATTGGCGAGGAGCAGGAACTCCCCGAGGCGCTGGAACAAGGTCGCGGCGAGGACCGTACGTTCCATCGAATCCACAGCATCGAGGAGGTCGTCGAGGGTGGTCGTGACCGAATAGCGGCGTTGAGCTAGCTCCGCCGGCGACGGCTTCGGCCCAGCCGCTATCAGTGACCGGACCACGGACACCAGCTCGTTGTGCTGACCCGTGTCGAGGACCGTCGCTCCATCCACCAGCATCTGCGCTGAGACGGGGCGGAACCGTCCCACGCCGGCTAACGCGTGAGCGTGGAAGACATCGGGCGTGCACGCGAATACCTCGAACAGCTCGCCGTGAAATCGGTCCGTGTGCGCAGCCTCCCGAGCGTCCTCGCGGAACATCTCAGCTGGGCCTATCACGAGCAGATCGATGTCACTTCTCGGACGCCGCACGCCAGCCGAGCTGCCACCCACCACAATCAGCTCCGCGAGCGGATAGAACTCCTGTGCATACAAGGTCGCCATGCTGCGTACGGAGTCGTCCATGCCCGCGAGGCTACCGAGCGAGCACCCTGGGATCGAGGGCGCACGACAGAGCCGAGCGGCGCAGCTCATCGCGACTGGCTGCATGCGCGCATCCCGCCGCAGCGGGATGCACAGCCGAACGCTGGTCCATCACAAGTCAGCAACGCGCCGGATCTGGGGAATGGGCGACGCTAACAGCCAGAACACGGCAACGGTTCCGATGGTGGCGGCGATGGCGATGACGATCCCTGGGCCGACTTGCGAGGCCACAACTCCGGCGACGAACGCTCCGATGGGTCGGATTCCGTAGTTCACCGTCGAGTAGGCCCCCGATACTCGTGCTCGCATGTCGTCATCGGTGACCGCCGCGCGGAGCGCGTTGTTGTTGACGTCGAACTGCATGATCGCCCACGAGGAAACCACCTCCGCGATGCAGAGCGCGAGGAAGCCGTTCAAGTGCTCTGCCCCGGCGATCGGTAGAGCGAGGAACGGCAAGGCGTTCAGGAGGACGCCGACTGTGATCGCACGGCCGTTGCCGATGCGCTTGGCAACGGGGACAGCTGTAACCGCTCCGATGACGCCGCCGGCAGCGCCGATACCAAGTGCGATCCCAATCTCCGCTGCACTGAGGCCGAGCTCCCGCGTGGCGTACAGGACCAGGAGCGCCTGGATGGCCAGGGCGGCGAGGTTCATCGTCGCCGAGGCGAAAAGACTCGCTCGGAGGATCGGGTGCCGACTGAGGTAGGTCACGCCAAGCGCCAGTCTCCGCCGGAACGGCTCCGGACGCTGGACTTCCACATCTGCCTGCTCGACTCGGACTGATGCGACAGCCACTGCTGACACGATGAACGACGCCGCGTCCGCAACGAGAGCGAACGGCGCACCGAGGACCTGGATGAGACCGCCTGCCACGGCGGGGCCACCGACGCTCGCCACACCCGCCGTGGTCGACAGCGCCGAGTTCGCCGAGAGGTACTGGTCCTTCCGCACCAGCCGAACGAAGAAGGTCGCGGACGCGCTGTCGAAAAGCACGCCACCGAGACCCAGCATCAATGCTGCGCCGTACAGCACTGGCATCGTCAGTCCACCGATGACGAACGCGACCGGGACCACCGCCAACGCAGCGGCCTGCACCACGTTCGCGATGACCAGGAGCCACCGCTGCCTCCGGAACGCGTCGACCCAGGTGCCGATGAACAGGGCCAGGAGGTTCGGTACCCACAGCGATGCCGTGAGGACGCCCGCTTGGAACGGCGTCGCGTTGAGTTGGGTGACCGCGATGATTGGGAGCGCCAGGGCGGTGACCTGATCACCGAAGGACGAGACGGCACTCCCAGCCCAAAATCGTCGGAACGGCGGCGATCTCCTGAGAGAGACGCGTCCGTCGCCCGGCCCGGGCTGGTCACGCACCGGGGCCGCCGGCCTCCGGCAGGACGTAGCGCAGGACTCGTACTACTCGAGCGTTATCGGGCTGGTCTGCCGTCGATCGGTTGACGAAGGGCTCGAGGAGCGCCTCGGTAGCGTCGTTGAGCGATTGCAGTTCGTCTTCGGTGAGGCCGACCAGGGTGTTCCACCGACTCGCTCGAGCCGCCCATACCGGCTCGAGCCTAGGTCTCGTCGTTGCGGTCCACTCCCCCACGACGTCGCCTTCGTCGGACTGCAGCGCGTCGAACAGGGCCGAGGCCGCCTCCGGGCTTTCGTGATCTGCCATGAATCTGAACCCACGGCCGACTACTCGCCACCATCTCGACCGACCGCCGCCATGATCGCCTAGGTCGTCCTCGACCAACCCGTGCTCTGCGAGGTGCCGGAGGTGCCAACTCACCACGGACGGGCTCGCGCCGACAGCCGGCGCGAGCCGCGACGCCGTGGAAGCCCCCATGGCACGCAGCTCGCGGAGGATCGCCACCCGCACTGGATGCGCGAGGGCTCGTATCCCCCGAGCATCGAGCTCCACGTCACCCAGACGATTCATAGCGCCTCCTTTGAGAGAACCCTATCGATAGGACACGCTCAATACGCCACTTCCTAGGACATCTCGCGCCCCTCGACAGGCTCGCCTCTCCTAAAGCTCGCCAGGACCGCGACCTCATGCGGTCACGCTCACGCTGCCCGGCGGTGTCCGATAGCCGATCGTCAACCGGACGCTAGGACGGCGTCACGCGCGATGGGCCCTCCAGTTCCAGGCTGGAGTTGTCAGCTGCCGAGTAGGTCACACCGGCGCAGGATGTCGTCAACGACGGCCTCGAGGGACTGTGTGGCGTCGATTGTCACGCCTGGCGGCGTGTCCGCACCGGTCTCGTGGAGCCGGTGAACGAGTGCCCGTTCACCGTTGTGGCCGGGCGCAGCCCAGTCGTCGTCATCGCGTTCGTCGAGCCGACGGTCCAGAGTCGTTGCGTCGACGGTAAGAACGAACACTTCATCGAACAGGCCGATGAAGCTGCCAGCGTTCCGGGACCCTCCACAGAAGAACGTTGCCGGTTCGGAGTGATCTCCGACGATCGCCCGCACCTCGTCCTCTCGCCAGAGGTGGTGATCATGGACAGCGGTCCCGCTAATGCCCAAGACCGGAGTTCCGGTCTCAGGGTCGCCTTGGTACGCGAGCTCCCGATCACCGTTGATCGCCGCGAACCCCCGACGGCGCAACTCTCGACACACGGATGTCTTTCCCGTCCCCGAGACGCCCTCTACGAGAAAGTTCCGCTGACCCATGCGGTGGCCTACCGGACCGCGGCAGTGTTGATTGCTTCGACGGTGGCCGCGATTGTCGCTGGGTTACTCGTGGCAGTCGCGTCGATGACCAGCGGATTCTCCTCCACCGGTGATTCGAAGCTCGCGCCGTGCTCTTCGAGAACCGCGTCCGTGACGTCCGGCCGCACCTGCTCCGCCCTGTTGGCGAGAACCCGCTGACGCTGCAGCTCAGGGCTGACCTGCACCCACACGAGCACGAAGGGAGCGCCCGCTGCTGATGCAGTCGCCCGCCACTCATCACGAATGAAACGCGGCGACCCTGTGTCGTCGACCACGACCGGGCGGTCGGCGGCAAGGAGTGCACGGGCGCGCTCGTGTGCGATTCGGTTCGTGGTCGACCACTCCTCCGGCGGGATGCCCTGCCCGCCGTGAAGCCCGCGCTCCTCGTTGATCTGGTCGAGGCTCAGCAGCTCACCGCCCAATGCACTGGACAACCCAGCAGCGAACGTGCTTTTACCCGAGAAGGACAACCCACACGTCAGCACCAGCGCCATGCTTCGAACCCTAATACCGTCGGCTCCCTCGAGCACCGCGGACCTGGGTGGATGCTCCGAGGGTGCAGGCCTCCGATAGCCGATCGCCTACCGGGTGTGGATTTCAAGGTAGTCAAGGGCCTGACGGACCGTTTCTTCGAGGGGGCGGGTGCTGTCGATGATGAGCCGATCGTCCGTGCGAGGCTCGTACTCATCCGCCGTGCGCTGCACCTCGTCCCACGTCGGCAAGGTGAACCCGGGCAGGTCGTTCGCACGCTGTTCCACACGGCGACGGTGTTCGTCGACGTCCGCACACACGACCTCGATCACGCGCAGCGGTACCCCAGCGGCATCCGCGGTTGACACCCACCCCGCCCGAGCGGGTTCAACGCCACTCACCGCGTCCGCGATGACCACCTGACCTCGACGCAGATTCGGCACTGCGATGGCATGCATGATCGAGTACGCGGCGATCCCGGACTGCTCGCGCGGGATCTGGTACTTCCACATCGCACCCTCAATCGCATCAACGCGAAGCGTCAGCGAGGGCGTCAACTCCGCGATCGCAGCGGACAGCGTTGACTTCCCTGCACCGGGAAGACCACAAACCTGAACCAGCATCGACAACTCCTTCGTTGGCCGGAGCTCCTTGTCTATCTGTCATCGACGCGCGACACCAGCGAAATGGATACGTTCACCGAAACTCCGATGACGTGTCCGAAAGCCGATCGTCCGTCGTTACACGCCTTCGAAGGCCGCGGCTAGGGTGAGGCATGGTTGCAGTGCCGCAGTCGTTCCTTTCGATGCCACGGTGGTGGCACGACGAGCCTGGCCGAGCTTGGCTTGCAGAGCTGCCCGAGCTGGTCGCAAGGACGTGCACAGCCTGGCAGCTCGAAATTGACGGCGATGTGACGCACGGAACCAACGCGCTCGTTGTTC
Source organism: Curtobacterium sp. SL109 (assembly GCF_026672405.1). NCBI lineage: Bacteria > Bacillati > Actinomycetota > Actinomycetes > Micrococcales > Microbacteriaceae > Curtobacterium > Curtobacterium sp. SL109. The sequence goes on along the minus strand of NZ_JAPPRB010000001.1, from coordinate 20,606 downwards.
CTGTGCGGCGCTCGAATGAGCCAGCGGTGCTCCGGCTCGCGCCACCCGGCGATGACGTTGCAACCGAGACTGCCGCGCTCTCGCACTGGGGCGGACGCGGTGTCGTGCGACTCCTCGACGTCGACCTCGACGCACGGGCGTCGCTATTGGAGCGGTTGAACCCGGCGCAGTCGTTGCTGGACGTTCCGATCATCAAGGCCGTCACGATCCTCGGTGGCCTCACTCAGCTACTGGCGATCCCCGCACCAGCATCCGCGCCGAGAACGGCGCAGATCGCTCGAGATTCGGCAGCGTCGTTCGTGGGCGAATGGGAAGCAGTCAGCGCTCCAACGCCGCCAGGAATAGTCGATGCTGCGGTCGCGCGGGCCTCGTGGTTGGCCGAACAACCCTCCAGTGATGAATCCGTCGACGGGGACCTCCATTTCGAGCAGGTACTCGCGGGACGACGTCACCCCTGGACGGTCGTCGATCCGGTGTTGCTGCGTGGCGATCGTGAATACGACGTGGGCCGTGTTCTCTGGTCACGGCTCGACGAGCTTCCCGAGGATCGCGACGTATTCCGAGCGTTCGACGCATTCGTGGACGCGGCCGACGTGCCAGCGGATCGCGCCCGAGCATGGGTGGTCGTGCGTTCGATGTCCTACCTGGTCTGGGGACTCGCGCGGGGGCTGACCTGGGACCCGCCGAAGTGCATCCGACTGCTCGGGTTGTTCTCCTGACCAATCGTCCTCCTCCGCCGTCTCGATAGCCGATCGGCTATCGGTCATCGAATCGAGCCTGGGGGCCGGCCGGCAGATCGGAGGGAATACCGGGGTGTCCGACGTGCGATTTCTTGAAGCGCGCGGTGCCGTTTCGGTGCCCTACCGGTCGCCGGACGCGGTGAGGTTCAGCCGGACGTGGTGTAGGTGCTGAGGGTCGCGTTGCTCCACCACGGCGGGGCATCTGGAGTGCTTGGCCAACCAATCAGGAACGCCTGCATGTGCACGTTGACGAGCGCTGCAAGTGCAACCGTCGCGATTGCCAGGGCCAGGATGGCGGTTTCCCTGATCATGCGATGCCGGATCGTGTCGTGGTGCCCTGTGCGTGCGACGAGCGTCAGCATGGCGACAAGTAGCACTGCGATGACGCCGAAAGCGAAGAGTGGTGCATGGGTCTCGAGAGAGCGGGTCGTGTTAGCGCTGAGGTTCTGCTCGAGGTCGCCCTGAGCGGCGATCGCGACGAGCAGGATCGATGCGACGGCGTATGCCACGATGGTGGCCATCGTTCGGACGCGACTGCTGACGGGGCGGGTGTCACTCACAGACTGCGCGGTGGGCATGAGGCAGTGTGACCGATCGCCGGGTGACGAGGCAAGAGGCGTGCGCGGTCTGCTGAGCCGGTCTGTTCCTACGCAGACACCAGCCGGTGTGCGTTCGACTAAGCCCGTCAAGAGCAGGGGAACGTGGCATCACGTCCCGGGCAACCGATCGGCTAACGGACTCACCGAAGCGTGTACCGAGCATGCGGCTAACGACGATCGTCGCAGCAGGAGTTTCGGCGCGCTGGCGCGAACAGAAGGTACCGAACTCGTTCCGAGCGCCCTACGCTCATGCCGACGGAGGGCGAACACCATGACGAAGCTGGCTGATTGGGAAGCCGAGGGCGCTCGGGCGCGACCCAGCACACCAAGGGACCACGTGCAAGCACCGCTCACGCTCCGTGTAGCGACCTGGGTTGGCACGGTCCTGCTCGTCGCCGCAGGCATCGTGTTGACGAGCACGACGATGATCAGTCAACACGCCGACGAATCGGCAACGCACGCCCTACTGCGCGCCCTGATCCTGGTCGTGATCGGCGCCGCCATCGCGGTCGTTGGTGCGGTCACCCTCATGCTCCGTTTCATCGCGAACACACTGTTCCCGAACTCCTAACGCCCGGATTAAACGCCCTACGCGTTTGAGTTCGTTTCGATAGCCGATCGGCACCCGGACAGTTCGAGTCACCACACCCCGGTCAGGTTCAGGACGACGGTGGTGATTGAGAACACAGCCACCACGCCGATCACTACCCACGCTCCCGGCGTCACTTCTCCCCGAGGCTCACCATCGGCTCGCGCCCGAATCGTTTTAGCCCACCGAGAAGCAGCCAGGTAGCTGCAGCCGAGAGCTAGGAGCACTGCCGCTATCCCGAGTATTGGACTTCCTTGACTCGCTCCCGACGCTGCAGTAGTGAACATACGTCCAAGCTAGAGGGCAGCGCCCTCCATCAGCGGATCGGCTGCCAGACTTACGTTCGTTCGCGCCTTCACCTATGCAGTCACTCGGCCCGACCTCGACGTGCTCCTAGTGATCTTGAACACCGCGCTCGGCCTCTTTTGGCTCGGCGCTGGCGCCGGGCTGTTGCGCTTTGCACTTCGGAAGGCGAAGCGCGGCCGGTAGGGGATCGGCTCACGGACGCGCGGCTCCTGAAGCCGACCCGAGCTCGTGTGCTTCGATGCCTCAGTGTTCGAGTTGGAGGTGCAGTCCTGGCGTCACGTTCGAGTACGACTCGGCCGCTGGCACTTCCGTACCTGGCCAAGCCTCTTCATGCTTTTGCCTTGTGGATACAGCCCATCCAGGACGATCTGGGCAGTCGAGTTCGAGAAGAACGATCTCGACGGCCCCTCCACAGGGCAGCTCGGCGCGTTTGTCGACGAGGAGGAAGCTCGAACGTGCCTCGAGGCATTGGAACAAGAAGGCTGGACTGGGCTGTACCTCAACATGATCCAGGTGCACGCTCGCCTCGAAGACTGGCGCTGGGACCGCTAAGAGCTCACAGACCGGGCTACTGCGACCGGCCCGCTCCCGAACACAGGGAAAGCGCCTGCCCGTAACTACCTCGGAAGCCGATCGGCAAGCGGTCACTCAGGATCTGCTGCGACTCGCCACTCGCGACGTCGATGTCCGTGGTCTCAAGCCCCGATGCGTCGACGCGGCTGAGACGGGTTGAACCGGACGCAACTCGGTCGGCCTCAGTCGACCCGAATCCGGACAACCCAACCGATGATCGTCCCCTCGTGCGGGATCCTCGGGGCCAACGCTCGCGCCGCGTGCTGCATCGCAGAGCCCGGAATCGGTTCTTGCCCGGAGCCGTTCGCGGACGGCGCGTACCGCACCGACACCTGGTCGATCCGAGCGACGGTACCTGCGATCGGTCGCTCCACCCCGGCACCGAGGTCCTCCAAGTATGTGTTGCGTTCCTCGCTCACCGTTCGTCGGCCCCCGAAGTGGACGCCATGACTCGGGTCCGCGTCGACGATGTCCCATTCGACGTGTTCGTCAACGGAGACGTCGAAAGCGTCTTCCACAACCTGCCACTCGATGAGCCAAACGTCGCGCTCCCCGTTCGCCAGGGGTGGGATGACGCTCTCCGGCGGGACGACGACGCGGGGTCTTTGCCGCTCGGCTGCCGGGTCGACAAAGCTGGGGGCGCCGGCGAACACAGCGCGCGCTCCCGCCGGAACGACGACGTGCTCTGTCGGACGGGGGTCGGAAAACATGTCTCGAAGGCTATCCGCCCGGAGGCGGCGCCCGCGCTCGAGGTCTTCGCGGAAGCGTCCGCCAACCGGTCGACTAGCGGCCTGTCCGGACCCGAAATTGCAAGTAGACCGCCACTGTCGTGACTCGATGAACGGTTTACGCGCACTCACCCTGGTCGGCGGCATCATCTCAGCCGCCGGAGGCCTCATCTACGGCGTCGCCGTCATCGCGACGTTCGTCGGCGGGTTCGACGGCGGCGCGAACATCGGCGCCGGTCTCCTGCTGGTACTCGGCGTACCACTCGCCATCGCGGGTGGGACAGCTCTGCTCCTTGGTGCAGTCGAGTTGCTCGCCCGTCGCCACTCGCACACACCGGAAGCATGACGGCAGCAAGATCAACGCGGGCCAACGACGAGCTCCCCTGGTCGGAGATGACGCCCACCGGTGAAGGGCGTGAGCAAATAAGCGGCTACGGCGTCATCAACCCGTCCGGTAGCGGATCGGCTTCCGGTGCGGTCAAACCGATGGCCACCGCTTGAGCGCAGATACTGTGGAGCGGTGTCGAACCTGTCCGATGAGCAAGTGCGTCGTAGCGCCCGCCGAGCAGCACGCAACACCGTCATCGGCGGGGCGGTATTCGTCGCCTTCGGTGTGGTGATCATCATCGGCAGCTGGGGGCATCTGGGCGAGCCTCTAAGTCGCCGTCCTCTGCCACCCGGCCTGCTCGCAGGCATCGTCCTCCTGTCGGGCCTTGTTCTGGTCGTTCAAGGCGTCATTCGCTGGAGACGACTCAGCCAAAACGACCGCTAGTGCTTGACGTCGGCCTCGATCATTCGCCTCGACGTCCGCAGAGGGATCCCCTACCGGGGCAGACCTTCCCAGTGTCGACGCGAACGCGCACACTGTCGGCAGGAGGATAGGGGCAGTGCTTGCAGCGTGCGGGGCGGCCGTACTGTCGTTCAGCCTCACGGCTTGCTCACCGATCGCAACCAGCGCCTGCGCTATGGCCTGGGTGTCCGTCTACCGTTATGAGCATGGAACACGAGCACCGACGGTCGCGCGAACTTCTGATCCTCGGAGCACTGGCCCTGCTGGTCGGTGTGGCAGGGTGCACGAACGCTGTGTCCATGACAGCTGCACCGTCCGCCAACGCCCCACAATGCGCGGACGTGCAGGTGCGGCTGCCTGACACCGTTGCGTCGAAGTACGCGCTTCGGAACACCAACGCGCAATCTACGGCGGCCTGGGGAGATCCGACGGTATTGATTTTGCACTGCGGCGTCCCAGTGCCTGTGGTCTCGGATCTTCCCTGCTTCTCGCTTGGAACAGTTGACTGGATTCGTGACGGTTCGAAGAAGAACGCAATCACGTTCACTACCTTCGGCCGTTCCCCGGCCGTACAAGTAACTGCGGACGCTAAGACCTACACCAACGGCATGCTCAGCGCGCTAAGCGGAGCGGTCGGCGCTCTGCCCCGAGATGGCCACCGTTGTCTCGACCCGCAAGACGTAAGGGAATAAGCACCAGAAGAAAGCGGCACGCTCGGGTTCGGTCCCAAAGAAATTCGCGAGCTGCCCTAACGCCGACTTTAGCTACCCCCTCGCCTCGGCAGCCGATTGGCAAGTGAGACGAACGATGGAGGTCGGCGATCGCGCCAGCAAGAGGAGCGTGTGCGCCCGTTGCACGACCGGCTACCGGACACCGCAGTAGGGCGGTACCGTCAGGTCTCCGAGCGACGGCTTGGCGTCTGAACGTGCTGGAGGGACAGTTCATGAGGCAGTTCACCGACCGGGGAGCCTGGACTTGGGCGCTCAGCAATGCGGTTCTGGAGTGCATCGCTGCGCCGATCGCCGCCGTCGCGTTGATTACTCTCGCCTCGGAGAAGCTCTCGGTCGCAGTCGGACCGAACGGGATCTTCCTGATGGTGCTCGGGGTGGCGTTCGGCCTCGCCTGTCCCGCGGCAGTGTGGCTCGCCGCACGGATCTGGAAGTTGCGGCCGTAGCGCATTCTGCTGCGCCTAGCATCCTCTAGACGTGCCGCTACGACCGGTGCGTCGGGATGCGGTAGCCGATCCCCTGCCGGGGCAGACCTTCCCAGTGTCGACGCGAACGTGCACACTGTCGGCATGAGGATAGGGGCAGTGCTTGCAGCATGCGGGGCGGCCGCACTGTCGTTCAGCCTCACGGCTTGCTCACCGATCGCAACCAGCGCCTGCGCTATGACCTGGGTGTCCGACACGGTGTACGTCCATGCCGTGGGTGACACGGCGGCGGTTGCCAACATCGGGTATTGCGGAGGGACGTCGTCTTGCGTCCCTCAACGCCAGTCAGTCATGCATGCTGACAGCACGCCGACTCCCTTGCCGGCTCATCACGAGGGCGATGAGTGGAACATTCCGACAGGCCACGACGAGCCCCAACGCGGTCGGGTCGCCGCATACGATCGCCACGGCAGCACCCTCGCCGAACATGGCGTGCAGCTAACCTGGAAGAACGAGGGAACAGAGCAGTGCCCCGGGCCGTACAGCACCCGCGTCACCATCCGCGTCCCGAGCGACCGGTGACCCTGACCGGTCAGCGATCCGCTTGCGGAACTATCCGCGTCACCTGTGTGTGTCGTCAGCCAAGCAAGGTCAGTGCGTTAAAAAACGCTCCGACCGCACCGAAGGAACCAGCGAGGAGCGCGGGCAACGCTCCGACGGCGCCAATCCCGAACGTCGTCCACCTGAGAACTCGCACCCCACTGACGCCATGGAAGTTCCGCGCGGTGCTGAGCCCAGTGAGCAGCGCGAGACCAGCCGTGGGCACAGCGAGCACGAGCACTGCGCCCACGAAGAACTCGGCAAGGGCAACTTGGGCGGGTGGATCTTGAAGGATCAGCGGATTGTTCAGGGTGTCGAGCTGGGCTTGGTAGGCGGTCTCGAGAGGAACGTAGCGCGCTTGAGCTGCGCAGAAGAGCAGCACCCACGCGGCAACGACTGCAAGGCCGTGTCGGTAAAAGCCCCCGCCCAGACGTTCGCCGGAAGTGCTGGCGGGAGATTGAACGGCACGGCGGTCGCCGGCTCCTGCGCTGCTCTCTCGACGAACTCGGCGAACAGCAGCTCGCTGCCACGGGAGCCAGCTTCCGGCATAGCGGTTGGACTGCCCCTGGTGAAGCAAATCGCAAGGGTGTAATACTGGGGTCATGACGGTAGCAACAGAGGTGCAGCACGGTCGTGTAACTCGGCTCAACATCCACGAACTCGTCCGCGACCTCAACCGTGTGCTTGGTCCCACCCTCGTTGCCGCGGCGACCGGAAGCAAGGACCGCAAGCTTCCAATCAAATGGGCCAAGGACGACGGCCCCCGCCCAGGCGCTGATTTTGAACGACGGCTCCGCCTGATGGCCCGTACTTGGAGCGTCGTTGCCGAGCACGAGGGCGCGCACGTCGCGCGTGCCTGGTTCATTGGCGCCAACCCTTTCCTCGGCGAACGCACCCCCCTCTCCGCAGTCCGTGAAGATGACGCCGCTCAGCTCGGCCGCGCCGTCCAGTCGTTCATCGATGGCACCGTCGACGCGTGAGAGACGCGCGCACCTGCACCGCGACCGGGCTGCGTCTAATCCCTTGTGCCGGCGACGTCGGGCACCGCGTGGCGAAGAACACCTACCCCGAGATCTCTGCACCGCTCCGACACGAAACTGAACGTTCCAGCTGGGGTCGTTATGACGCTGTCGATACCAGCACGCTGTACACCGCATCCCTTCGCACCGGGGCTCTCGCCGAGGTGTTAGCGGGCTTCAAGTTGCCTCTCGGGACCGGGAGTGCCCTAGAGGCAGACGCAGCAGCGCTGAGTCTCACCCTTGAGGAGTTCCTCGCCGATGTTGGCGCAGAGTGGGAGGAGAGGTCCTTCATGCAGACCGGGACGCTCCCGCGTTCCTGGCGGGAGGATCGCACCCTGCTCAAGATCCAGCACCCGTCGACGGGTTGGTTCGTCGACGTCGAGCACCCCGACTCGATCAGTGCGCTCGAGCCGAGCCTTCGAACGCAGCTGCTCGTCGGTGGTTACGACGCCTTCACCACGGCGGCATTGCGCGGTGAAGACCGCGCGCTCACAACCGCGATCGCGGACATTGTCCACGACGCCCGCCTCGACGACGGCACCCACCCGATGGGCATCCATTTCGGGAGCAAGCACGGAGAATCCTGGTGCCGAGCGGTCTGGCTCGACCGCGCACACGGGCACCTCGCAGTCACGAATACGGCCCCGATCGAAGTGCACGATCCCGATTTGGTCACAGTCACTCGGCGGTTCGGGATTCGCGCGTTCTGAAAGCGCGGCCGTCTATCGAGCAAGTGGCGTAAGTCCGAGTATCGGCAGCTGCCCACAGCCACTCTCTCTAGATTCGAACGCTTGCCGATAATGTACCTTATGTCAGATTGGCGGAATGAGGCTTAGTCGCTGCTCGCCTCTGGGCCGGTCTATCGCCCTCCCCCGAGCGTGTAGCAGGGCCGAGCGCACGCCGCGAGCAGTCAGGGGCGCGTTGGTGGCGATGCTGAAGCCAAGCACCGTGCCACTGCTGCAGTGAGGACTGTCGGTCGGGCAAGAGTTCGGGTCGCCGCCCGACCGGCAGCACAAGGCAGCCGAGCGCTGACGCGCGAGATGCTGCCTGTCGGAGTCGCTTCCGGTTCGTCAACGAAAGTAACGAGGTTCCGGCGACCAGGGGCTGGGGCAGCGTGTCCGCAACGCTAGAGCGGCGTGCCGCCCCAGCGCAAGGTCGGAACACATTTGCTTGCGTCTGGACGCTGAGGCTGTGTCGTACGTGTATCGTCCGCGTTGAGTGGCTTGCCTGGACCTCCGCACCTCGCTCTGACTTGGAGGTCCGTCATGCACTCATCACCGAACCCAGCGGCTCACAGCCCGTCGTCTCGCGAAGCACGGCCATGAGCGGCGGCGGCTTCCCAGCCGCAGTCGCCGCTCTGCAGCGGGCAAGCGGTGACGGTGATCTGTGTGAGCCGTTCCTGTCCGTGTTCCCGGTGCGCCATGCCGCCATCTCCACTCTCGGCGATCCCTTCGGTTCAGAAACCGTGACCGCCAGCGGCGCCCCCGCTGCGCGATGGGACGAGATCCAGATCGATCTGGGCGAGGGACCCGCCTGGGAGGCAATGCGCTCCCGGGCACCAGTCCTCGAACCGCGGCTGCAGACGGCGGGATCAGCACGCTGGCCGATCGCGCTCATGGCGATGCGCGAGACGCACGTGGGGTCGGTGTTCGCCTTCCCGATGCACGTCGGCGCGCTCAGCATCGGGGCAGTGGACATGTACGACCGAAACGCTGTCGCGTTCCCAGCTGCCGCCGTCCAGTACGCAAGGGTCATGACGGACCTTGTAGCCAGATTCGTGCTGCGCCGCGCCCTGGTACGCGCCGAGAGCGCCGACCCGGCACAGGAACAAGAGGCGGGCCGGTACTCCCGCCGGGCGGTGCACCAAGCCTCCGGGATGCTCGCCGCGCAAGCGGGCGTCAACGTCGACGACGCGCTGCTCCTACTGCGTGCGTTCGCGTGCAACACAAGCTCGAGATTATCGCCTCGACCAGCGAGCGCAGCAACTTCATCGGCCTGATGCAGCTCGACGCCGGCGAAGGCCCGTGTATAGAGGCGTTCACGACCGGGCAGACGGTCTCGGTCCACGATCGCGAGGAGATGCAGCGCCGCTGGCCGTACTTTGCCGCGGCGTCCGCGGACCTTGGCTATGCCGCCGTCTACTCAGTGCCCCTTCGACTTCGAGCGACGACGCTCGGTTCCATGAACCTGTTCCGCGAAACCGAGGGCGCGCTCAACGAAGAGGACGCGATCGCCCTCCGCGCGCTCACAGATGTCGCGACGATCAGCATCCTGCAACAGCGCACCGCTGAACACGCCGTGCTGGTACAGACACAGTTGCAACACGCGCTGGACAGCCGAGTTGTCATCGAGCAGGCCAAGGGCTACCTCGCTCACACACACCGGATCGACCTCGACGCCGCGTTCACGCTGCTCCGTTCCCACGCCCGCGCCCACCAGTCCCGAATCGCCGTCGTCGCCCGCGACGTCATCGATCGAGTCCTCGTTATCCCCACGGCCGCAGTCTCGGCGGCAACCGCCGGCGAGACTGCTCTCCGCGAGGACCGGAGCGGCGAACGCGCATGAGGCAGAAGCTGCCCCCAACGTTCCCGGGCAGCTACGCCCAGGCTGCCGCTGCCGGTGGCAGTCGCCAGCGTCTGCCGTAGCGCCACGAGCTACTCACCTCGTTATGCCGACAGGGTGATCGCGTGTGTCGGCCGCTAACCATCGTGAGAAAGCAAGCGCGCCGGTGTCGCGCCCTGTCACGCGACAACGACGGCGCGGCCGAGATACTCACAGGCAGGCTCCAGTGCGGCCCGTCTGCGGTCGCGCTCGCTCCTGCTCCTGCTCCCCCACCGCGGCTCATGCCGGCAGAAGCACACAAGCCCGGGCAGCAGACCCAGCCGACAGACCAGGACTTCGTCAGCAACCGGCGCCCGCGCTCAAGCCGCGTCGGCTGCCAGCGATCGGATTGCCGTTTACGCTGCCAACGTCTTGAGTGGCACCACCTACCGCTCCACCCCGGGACATCCCAACGTTCAGGTGACCAGCTCCGGCGAGGCCCGCCTGCAGTGGAGACGAAGCCGATTGCATCGCAGTACAGCGGCGTGTTCGTTGCGGCGTGCTAGGCGACTGGGATGTCCCAGTAGGTGGGTTGTTCGTACTGTTCCGACCAGCCGCGCCGCATCCGTGTCGCTGCGCGGTCGAACGCGTCGACGACGTCAGTGTCGCTGGTCAGGAGTGATTGCAGTCGGAGTCCGTCGTAGAGGGCGAGGAGCTGCTGGGCAGCCCGCATCGGGTCCATCGTGGCCGGCTCCCTCCCCGTTCGTACGTCCTCGGTGAGAGCGGCGCGGACCACTTCCCGGAACTGCAGGTAGGCCGACCGGTAGTAGTCCGATCCGTCCGCGGACGGGTCGGTCGATACGCCGAGCGTTGATGCGATCAGCCGCATCAGCGCGGGTTCCTCCCGGTGGGCCGCCAGCAGGGCATGGAGGTAGGCGACGGTTCCTTTCTCCGCCGCCAGGGGCAGCAGTGGTGCCGACACGGCCCGCGTCCAGCGCATCACGGTCGCTGCGAGCAGTGCGTGTGTGGACGGGAAGAGCGCACTGATCAGGTCGACGCTCATTCCGCTGCGATCTACGACAGCCTCGATCGAGAAGCGTGAGACTCCATCGTCGTGAATCGCGGCGATCGCACCGTTGATGACCCGCGTCTTCGGGGCTTCCTCATTGATCGCTTGCTGGTTTGTCAGTGGTGCCAGTGGGTGCTTCCGGAACCAGTCCAGCAGCCCTCGTGCTCGGGACGCACCGAACGAGGGGTCGGAAGGACGAGCGACGGCGAACAAATCGCTGAAACCAGGGACGTCGCGCATGAGTGGGTCGAGGGACTGAAACGCCATCGACCAGTCCGGAAACGACCGCCGCTGGATGGGTTCGTCGAGCAGGAGGCGCACGTTCGTGTGTCGTGGGTCAGCTCGGACCTGCTCGAACCGGCTGCGGACGACGTCGTCGTCGCCCTCGAGCACGCCGATGCAGTTGTCCTCCTTGTGCGCGAGCATTCCAGTGACGCCCAGCCGCGTGTTCTTCTCGCGACCGACAGCGAGGATCTGGGCCAGTTCCGAGTCCGTGATCGGACGTGTCTGCGTGCTGGTGTAGACGAGCGATCGCATACTGCCTTCTCCCTGTTCGTAGTCCACCCGGGCTTCGACAGAGTCAATACGCATGTCCACACGAGCCACAACCCCACCTTCGGGTGTTCCCATCCTGGCGATCGAAGGGCGGACGAGTGCGGCCCTGTGGTACGTGTTGCGGTCAGACTGCTGTTCACGCGGGCGCGGGTCAGGTTCCCTGAGTCCGTCGCCTCGCAGCCTTCGAAACGCTGACGTTCTATGCCGAGGTACCACGGTAGACATCGAGCGCTGCGATGCGACACGTGTTGCACGATCTGGATGAACCGGCGAAACTTTGAGCAGCCGGTTGGTTACCGGTCAGAGCGGCCCCCTTCCTGATCGGTGGGAGATACCGCTCGGAGAGGTGTGACGCATCGCGTCGCACCTCTCTTTACGATGCAGAACCCCCCCCCGCGATGCGCGGTTTGCACGCGATACGAGGGCTTCCGAAGTTCCGCGCCGCCCATGCAGTCGCCAACAGGCGAATCAGACACCACGTGGCGGGTAATCCCCAGGCACCGTTCTGCGCTACGTGGCGACCGGGTCGCACGGTTCAGGGCAGTATCGGGGCCAGTTTTGGGAGGTCAGCATCAACACATCACGGTACGAGCGAGGGCCGTCAGTTGCGCCGGTAACGATCGAGACGATGGCGGGACTCCGTCGCCGGTTCCGCCGGGGCGATCAAGCACCGGCGTCGGCGGAAAGTCGTATGCCCGATCTGTTCGAGATACTGTCCGAAGCGAACGTTTTCCCGTCTCGAGACTCGTCAGCGTTGCTTCGCGAGAACCGGTCCGGGATGCGTGGTCCGAACCTAGACGAGGGAGCGGACGGGGTCTGAGCTTTGACCCCGTCCGCTCTAGGCAAGCCCTGTCGGACCGCCCTGACGAGGTCAGGAGCTTGCTCGAACCGGCCTCATCGCGAGGGCAGAGTACGCCGTGTCTTCGGCGCTCGAAGCGAATCAGCGACGGATGGCTAACTGAGAACCGAGGCGGTTCTCAGTTGAGATCGGCGCGGTGAACGGCCCGGTAGACGGTCGTGGGTGCGCGAATCCAAGCAGCTCGGCGAGGTCGCTGGTGGTGTGGGTGCCGGCACGGTGCAGCTCGACCAGGTGCTTCTCTTGCGCCTTGTTGAGCCTGGGCTTGCCGCCGCGGAGCTTGCCGGCTGCCTTCGCGGTCGCCATGCCCTCACGGATACGAGCCCGGATCAGGTCGACCTCGAACCGGTCTCGAGCGTGAAGCCGTCGACCTGCGTCCTGTCGACTGCAAGCAGCCAGCCGACGCGCTGATCCAGGTCCGGTCTAGGTCGGTCAGCAACACCTTCATGAGCCACCGAGGGTGCCGGCGCCGCCGACTCGAGATACTCGAACTTGGATCGCATCGCCGGTGTCCGGGTGGGGGTGCTTGAGGTGCACTGTCCGCCGTAAGCCCTTCTTCGGGCGGTAGACGTCACAGCGCACGCCGTGTTGCTGTTGCAATAGCCGCAGTCGTTGCCTACGTTGATGTGCGGCTACCCCAGACCCCGGTAGCCGCATCCCACCCACTAGCGCACCCTCAGTCGCGTCAGCCTCGACCACTCACCGTCCGTTCATTCCCGGACCGACGGGAGTCGTGAACCGCGGTCGCGCCCACCTCGAGGGTTCCGAACTATCAGGACCCCGATGAGCGCAATCGCCCGCACCCTCGACCACGTCATCCGGGCCCCAACCCGCCTCGCCCGCACCATCGAATTTTTCTTCCGACGTGCGGATTCGATGGGAGACATCTACCCCGACGATAAACGACATGGCACGGTCCCCGGCTCCGACGTGGACCGGGTGTTGTTCCTCGGCGAGGCCGGTCAGATAAGCCTGGGAGTCCGCACGCATCAGCTGTCGATGGCGGCGTACTTCGCCCGACACCACCACGCTGCGTCCGGGCGAGGCGTCAAGTGGAGCATCGAGCCGTTCCCGAACGCGCGACTCGCCGACGCTCCCTCCGTCCTCGCGGCGAGTGAGGACGCGATTCGCAGGGCCGACATTGTGGTCGTGGTCGTGGGGATCACGGACGCGCTGCGCGTTGTGCGTCCAGCAATCTGGGAGCAAGGAATCCGGGACACCCTCACGACACTCACCACGATGCTGGCTGCCGACGCGCGGATCCTGCTCGCTCACATCCCGCCGCTTGATAACGCAGGCAGTCTTTCCCGGCCGGCACGGGTCGCCGCGGGTCGTCATGGGAGCGCGTTGAACCGACGCACCGACATCGCGGCTGAAGACCACTCTCAGGCCGTCTGCGTCTCGTTCCCCGAGGAACTGACCCGCTCACTGTGGCGTCCAGAGTCAGACCAGAAGCGCTACAGCAACACATACGACATCTGGGCCGCGCACCTCGCCCGGAACCTGCCCGACCCGAACTGACACGGACCAAAAAGGAGGCAGCCGATGCCGAACCGGCGGAGACGACTGTCCGACAGCCGATCCGTCGCTGGACCAGCAAGCTCGTCATGGAATGCCTGCGCGGATCACGGCAATGCGAACCACGGGACCTCCCGGATCCCGTCGCCCTGTCCGTCTGCTCGGGGTGTCTCGATGGCACTCGGACCCATGTGCCGAGATCACGGACACGCTTGAGTGCTTCATTGGAAGTCTGTAGATGGGGTGTGGTTCGGGGGTTTCACCGTTGCCGGCCCCTGTGGGTGCCGGATGGCGACGTAGTGCCGAACCTCGCGACACAGCACAGTTAGGTAGCAGGTCGTCATTGCACCGTTCCCTTGGTTTGGCGGCAGAACGTGACGGGGACCTGAAGTCGGCCGAGGGTTCAGCGTCCTACCTTCGTGCCGGGAAGCAATACTGCGGAGCACGAACGAAGAAATTTGGACCGGCCGGGCGTGCGTTCGGGTCACAGCCCGACCGGTGGTTCGGGGTGACTTCGCGAGAAAGCGCCGAGTACTGCTCGTGCAAGATCGTCCCTCGCTCGTCATCGGACATCGCAGTGTGGATGTTCCGGCGGCCAGGGGCTGGGGCAGCGTGGGCGTAACGATAGGGCCGTCTCCCTTCGACCACAACCCCCTGACCCGGACCGTCCTCATAGCGCGACGTGGATAGTCAATCGGTGTAACGTCCCGTCCGAGCGGCTTGCCCAGACCTCTGCACTGCTCTCCGAACCGGAGGTCTGCCATGAGCGTTCGATGTCCGCAGAACAGCTACGATCGGCGCCGCCAGCCGTGGTCTTATTCATGACCGGCGGTGGCTTCGTCGATGCGATCGCGTCGTTGCAACGCGCGGGGATCGGTGACGATCTGTGCGGTCCGTTCCTTTCGGCGCTTCCCGTCACCGGTGTCGCAATATCCACACTCGGTGATCCCTTCGGTTCCGAGACTGTGTGTGCGAGCGACGCGGCAGCAGCGGAACTGGATGAGATCCAGCTGGACCTCGGTGAAGGCCCGTGCTGGGAAGCGATGCTGACCGGCGTTCCGGTTCTGGAGCCAAACGTGCAGACCGCAACATCGCCGAACTGGCCGATGGCATCGCGTGCGCTGCGTGAAACAGGGCTCGGCGCAGTGTTCGCGTTCCCCATGCGCGTCGGCACCCTCAATGTCGGAGCGGTGGATCTCTACGACCAAACGTCTGTCGCGCTCCCGGCGACCGCCGTGCGCGACGCGACGGCGCTCGTCCACGTCGTGGCCCGGCACGTGTTGCACAGAGCGCTCGTGCAGGCCGGAGGGTCCAGCGACGAGCGTCAACAAAGCGAGGGCCGTTACTCCCGCCGCGAGGTGTATCAGGCCTCCGGCATGCTCGCCGCGCAGACGGGTACGACCGCTGCCGATGCTCTGCTCCTGCTCCGGGCGTATGCGCACAGTGCCGGACGTTCTGTCCGCGACCTGTCCGCTGACATCATCGCGCGGAACGTGGATTTCACCGACCGCTCCGACGTCAGTTCCTAGGAAAGGAAAAACCGCCATGACACGAACTCGAGAGCACCAGCTCGTGGATGCGTTCGTCACGCTCACCGACAGTCTCGTCTCCGATTACGACATCGTCGAACTCCTGCAGACCCTGGTCGACAACGCAGCCGAGCTTTTCGATGCCCAGGCGGCGGGGATCCTCCTCGCCAATCCGCAGCAGGAGCTCGAGGTCGTCGCGTCCACCAGCGAACGCAGCAGCTTCATCGGTCTCCTACAGCTCGAAGCCGGCGAGGGGCCCTGCGTGGAAGCGTTCGTCACCGGTGAGACGGTGACCGTGGAAAACCCAGAGGAGATGCAACGCAGGTGGCCGCTCTTCGCGGCCGCGTCAGCACAACTGGGGTACGCCTCCGTGCACTCCATCCCACTCCGGCTCCGAAACAACACGCTCGGGTCGATGAACCTCTTCCGTGAGACGAACGGCGCGCTGAACGCCACGGACGCCATCGCAGCGCGGGCGCTCACGGACGTCGCGACGATCAGCATCCTCCAGCAGCGCACCACAGAACATGCCGTCCTCGTCCAAACGCAGCTCCAGCACGCCCTCGACAGCCGCGTCGCCATCGAGCAAGCCAAGGGGTTCTTAGCGCACACGCACCGAATCGATCTCGACACCGCATTCGACATGCTCCGCTCCTACGCACGCTCACAACAGGCGCGCATCGCCGACACCGCCCGGCACGTCGTCAATCGCCGCATCACCATCCCGGCTATGCAGCCGCACGTCACGAAGTCCGGCGATGACGCACAACGCTGAGAAACCGCGAACAGGTCCCCGCTGATTTCCCACTCGGGACACGCTCCTGCCGCCGCGGTCGAGCTGCTCGGTCAGCTCTATGGAGGGAACGACCTGCACTGCCGACCCGGATCCATGGACTTCGGATTCCAATACGTTGGCATCGGCGATCAACGCCTCCAACTGCGCCGGCTCCAGCTTGACGGGTACCTGCGCGGAACCCTCGAAGCCGGGGACGGCGTCATCGCCCAGTGGGTGACGCGGGGGCGCGCTCGCCTCAGCTTCGGTGGCGAGACAATCACAACGCAACCGGGCTCGCCGCCGATCATCTTTCCCTCAGGCCAACCGTTCCAGATCGAACTCAACGACGTCGACCAACGCCTCGTTCACATCGATGAGGATCTGCTCCGCAGTGTCACCGCTGACACCTCCCTCGTGGGCAGGCCCCTCAGCTTCCAGACACACATCCCGCCGACCGAGACCGCCATCACTCAGTGGGCCGCCAGCGTCACCGCCGCGGTCAAAACGTTCCGCATGAAGGGCCCCGCGTCGTCAGCTTGGTCAACGGGCAAACGCGACGTTGCGAAAGCGCTCCTCCAGCTCTACCCACTGAACCCCGACCTCGTCCGCGTGCCAATCAGAAGCCAATCCGACGCACGCTTCGTCGCCGCAATGCGATACGCGCACGCACACGCACACAAACCGATCACGGTCGGCGACATCGCGGCCGCAGCCGACATCAGCGTTCGCGGGGTGCAAGAGTCCTTCCGCCGGCACCTCCAGCGATCCCCCATGGTCTACATCCGAGAGGTACGCCTCGACCAGGCGCGGCTGGACTTGCAAACCGCGACGCCCTGGACAGACACGGTCGCTGACATCGCTCCCGCAAGTGGAAGCGCAGCTCGTCCGACTGATGCCTGATGCCTGATGCCCTTGAGACGGAAAGCCCGTCTTATCGCCCAGGACAACAGTCGGGCCAGAGGTAGTGACGGCCAGCGCCTGACCGCCGCCGTGCTCGAGCGTCCGATGCTTTGGCCAATTTTGAGTTGAAGAGGGGCGTGGACCCGCCGTGTCAGGACGGTTCGAACCTCACCCATCTGCTGAGAGCAGGAGGCTCGCCATGACGCCGAGGCCGGACCCGATCAGGGGTCCAGCGATGGGAACCCAGGCGTAGTCCCAGCGGGCTGACGGCATCCCACTGCCGCGGTAAATGATCGTGTAGACAACGCGGGGTCCGAGGTCCCGAAAAGGGTTCATAGCCGCAGACGTTGGACCGCCCGCACCGATGGTGAGGACGAAGATGACCATGGCGACAGCGGCGTACCCGAGGCCCTCGTTGCCGAAGTGATACACCCCGTCATGGACGGATGCGGACGGTGAGCAGAGCACAAACGCCACCAAGACTCCGGAAGCGAGCGCTTCTGTCGTGACGTTTCGGACGTGACCTGGCCGGAGGGGCAAGGTCGCGAACAGCCCGACGAGGTGATCGTTGTTCCGCTCCCCGAGGACGTCGTGATGGAAAACAAACGCGGCCAGGACCGCGCCAACGAGTGTGCCCGTGCCCTCGCCGGCCAGGTAGGCGGGCACATCGACCCAATCCACCCGCCCCGCCAGAGCTTGCGCGAGCGTAATCGCTGGATTCAGATGTGCACCGCTGGCATCGGCGACGCTCGCGCCGGTGAAGACCGCGAGAGCCCAGCCGGCAGCACCTGCGGCCGCACCCTGGCGCCGGAACCATCCCTGCATCGATGTACTGAGACCGAGGAAGATCATGATCCCGGTACCGAGCGTCTCCGAAAGGAAGATTCCGGTGTGGGAGATCACAGAGCGCCCGGGAACGGTGACGATGCTGCGGGCATGAAGATCCTTGGAGCGGTGACGGACAGTGGGGTGCCTGAGCTGCGCTGCCTGACCAGACGATCATCTCATGGCAGCACTAGCCGGGGAGTCCTGCCCAGGCGCCATTCCGATGGCGGAGGCCCTGCTTCGGTCGGCCCTTCAACTTGCCTCGCCCACTGACACATCGTCGCCGGGTCCCCACTCCGCGCCGCGGGCGGTACTGCGCGAGGAGGGTGTGTCTGGACGAACGAGCTTCATCCTCGGGACCGATGTGAGTGGTCCTTGGCGAGGATGTCGAATGTGGTCGCGGTTCATAATGTTTGAAGGGCCCGGTTTTCCTGCTCTCAACTTCTCGAAGGACCGCACCCGTGCCTGACGTCTTTTTCATCCTCCCAACGTTGTCGCTTCTCCCAGTGGCTGCAGTCGTAACATTGGTCACCGTAATGGTGTCATGGCGGCGTGGTGCACCGCTGGGTCTCGCGATGTGGCGTGTGCTCGTGATCGCCTACCTCACGGCCCTGGTCGCGCTTACGTTCTTCCCGTTCCAGGTGAAGATCGACGAGCTCACGGGTTCCTCCACCTGGTGGAACTCGATCAACTGGGAGCCGATTGTCACAATCGATCCCATAGGTTTCGCCGAGAACGTCCTGCTCACCGCGCCGCTCGGGTTCCTCGTTCCGGCACTGACGAAGCGGCGGACCCTTCGCGCAGTGCTTCTCGTTGGCCTGGTCGTCAGCGTGAGCATCGAGGTGTTGCAGTACGCGGATGTGCGCTTGCTCTCTGGTGGACGCCTGGCCGACGTGAACGACGTCATCGCGAACGTCCTGGGTGTGGCGATCGGCTATGCCGTCTATCGAGTTTTTCGGAGCAGCGAGCCGCTTGCACGGCTTCTCCCAAACAGTGAGCACGTCGCCACAGTGCGATGACGGTCGCCTTGTTCAATATCAGGTTGACACCCGCTTGCGCAACTATCCACACATTCGGGACCGAGACCGGGACGGTCATGGTCGAGCGAACGAGGCCCGGACGGGATTTCTGCACTCATCCTCGCGCGAGATTTGATTACTGCGGTAGGGGTTGCGTTCATGGCGACCAAGGTTGTCGCCAGCCTTTCGATCGCAGTGACATTCGTTGAATCATGCGGTAGGCAGGAAAGTGCTCCAGGTCTCTTCCTAGTTCGAATTCATCAGAGATCGCGCGCCGTCCGTCCGACGACGTCGTGGTACCACGATCGCAGTACGCCGGCGGGTCGCCGTCGCGGTCAAATGGTTGCGTCCCGAGCCACCCGTGCTCCGACCAGAGGAGAACCATGCGCACCGTCGTCGTCACCAGCCCAGGATCCGTCGAGATCCGCGACGAGCCCGTCCCCGAGGTCGGCCCCGCCGACGTCCTGATCGCCGTCAAGGCGTGCGGGGTCTGCGGTTCCGACGCCTTCTACGCTGCACGCGGCGGCATCCCGCCGCGCGAGGGGCACACGCCCCTCGGACACGAGGTCGCCGGCGAGGTGGCCGTCGTCGGCGACGCGGTCGAGGGCATCGCCGTCGGCGACCACGTGGTGGTGAACCCGATGGGCGACCCACGCGGGATCATCGGTAACGGCGGCCCCACCGGCGGGCTGTCCGAGTTCCTGCTCGTCGAGCAAGCCGTGCTCGGCACCAGCGTCGCGATCGTCCCAAAGGACCTGCCCTGGCAGGTGGCCGCGCTCAACGAACCGATGGCGGTCTCCCTGCACGCCGTGAATCGGACTGCGCCACAGCCGGGCGACACAATCGTCGTGTTCGGTGCCGGCCCGATCGGGCTGGGCGCTGTGATCAGCTACAAGGCGCTCGGCGTCGGGCACGTGGTCGTCGTCGACGTGATCCCCTCGCGACTCGAGAAGGCCCTGCTCGTCGGAGCCGATGCCGTCGTGAACTCGGCGGACGAGCCGCTCGACGAGCGGTTGATCGCCCTGCACGGCGGAGCGCGCGACGGCGTCGGGCACGGCGGCAAGTCCGGCACCGACGTCTGGCTCGACGCCGCCGGGGTCCCCGCCACCGTGCAGACGGCGTTGCGCCTGGCGAAGCACCGCGCGACGATCGGCATCGTGGCCGTGCACAAGCGGCCCGTGGAGGTCGACTTCGGTGACCTGCTGGCCGTCGAGCCGACGATCGTGACCGCCATGGGGTACCCGACCGAGATCTTTGACGTCACCAAGCACATCATCGCGAACCCCGAGGCGTACGCGCAGATCGTCAGCGACGTCTTCCCGGCGAGCGACGTGCTCGAGGCCCTCCGGGTTGCGGCGACCCCCGGGACGGCCGACAAGGTTGTCGTCACGTTCGACTGATGCCGGTGACCAGAAAGGTCACCGTGCAGTACGCCGTCACGGTGTGGCGGGACCGGCCGCGGCGCGGGCTCGTGCTCGCCGTGCTGTCGGTGCCGAGCAGCCTCGTGATGGCGGGGTGGAAGGTCGTCCTGTTCTGCGCGGCCCCCTCGTTGTTCCTCGCCGCGACCGTGGTCTTCACGCTCGGGGTCGCGGCCGCGAAGGTCTGGGCCGTCCGTCGGCACCGGCTGTCGTTCGCGTTCGATGCGGCGAACGGCGATCGGATGCGGTTCCGGCAGGCCGGCCACCGGCGGATCGGGGGTGCGATGACCGCGATGTCGGTCGTGTTCGTCGGGTGCAGCGCGCCGATGCTCGTCGGGCGGGCGCACCCCGTGCACTACGACCAGTGGGTGGCGATCGTCATCGCGGCGGCGACGTTCGCGGAGCTGGGCATCGGGGTCTGGGGTGCGGTGACCGCGCGCAAGGACGGGGAACCGCTCGTCGAGGCGACGAAGCTCGTGAACATCGCCGCCGCGGTGGTCCTGC